>JACMIX010000284.1 GCA_014380935.1 Gloeobacterales cyanobacterium ES-bin-141
CCCTCGATGTCGGCCTGGGTAGGAGCAAGTCTTTCTTGAACCATCTTTAACCTCTGGTCCTTACCGGATAAATATAAATCTTCTCAACCCTATCAGCCTAATGCCAGGCAAGTACGCAAACGGTTTTCAAAATAACAATATATAAAAAAATTGGTACACTTATCTGAAATCTTGGCTCGGTTGCTACATTTTGTCTATGCTTTTTTGAGGCCAAGCTTTGAGTGGCCCGGATCTGTTTATGCTCAAGACAAGTCTAGAAGACGCGGTTAGAGGTGGCAAATCCACGCAGCCTGCCTGGCTAGGGGAGATTTGAGCAAAGCTGCCTAGAAGTTCAAGTATCTCTTAGTGGCTAGCTTGACAGTGTAGAGCGCCGCTGCCGAAGCCACGAATGCCAGTCCCAGGTGCCACTGTGCCCCAACCAGCACATTGTTGGCAACGTCGGAAAAGTTCTTGGCGAGGGTCAATGCCACGGCAAGTAGTACTAGATAGTTGATGGGCACCGACAGCGCATGAATACCCAGATTGAGGCATACAAGGCCGAAGCTGAGAAGCAGGGCTTCGGCCCGCAAAGTAGTCAATGTCGAAGCGTCAGCACCCGGTACAACGAACGGGGATGCGCTTGCAGCGAGCGCGAGCCAAACTCCAATGAGGGCCATCGCCAACTGCTGTGCCAGTCGCCAGGGCGGTCGAAGGGAGCCCGCTGCCAGCAGTAGCACGACCGCCCACAGCAAAACCAGTGAAGCCGGCACATTGGGCAGTGTATCTGGCAGCGCGTCACTGGCCTTCTGGACAAGCCAGGCCAAGAACTGATTTTGTGCGTGAGTCGGCCCGAGAAATACTACAAAGCCGGCGAGCGCGCTTAACAGCGCATAAACAGCGGCGTTCCAGGGTTCTCGTCTTCGCACTTGTGCGTTCAATTCGCCGATCGCTTTTACGAGGGACATACCAGGCTCGATTCAGAACTTTGCATAAGAAATGATCTCACTTTAGGTGAGATTTGCGTCCCAATTTCGATGTGCTCAATACACAAAAGGGGAACCTCAACCCGGAGTTAGTGAGATTTATACTGCGACACCATCTGAAGCATTGGCTGGCTGCTGTGGCCGCTACTGTGGTGGATTAAAAAATTCAGCTCGGAATCGCAGTGTCTCTCTAACTACTCCGCGTGGATACACTAATCAATATTTTCGAATAGATTGAATAATTGCGTTTGCTTCGATTGTGCGATAGCGTGGGTTAAAGAGAAAGGAGAGGCAAAATGGCACAAGGAACATTGGTACCAACGCTTCCCTCAGAGGCTGAAGTAATACTTGCAAAGGAAACAAGCCGGGTTCTCGCGTCACGCAAGCAGACGATAGAGCCGCTTCGGCTTCGCATGCTTGATGGCCTAACGGAAGACACCATAAACCTTCCGGCTTCGGTGGTGCGGATGCTGATTCGCATCCTTGAGGAGATGGCATGTGGAAATGCAGTCACCCTTATCCCCATACATGCAGAACTCACAACCCAGGAAGCAGCGGACATGTTAAATATTTCGCGTCCGTCCCTGATCCAACTTCTTGAGGAAGGAAAGATTGACTTTCGCAAGGTGGGTACACATCGGCGCGTCCGGTTTGAAGGTTTGATGGAGTACACGCGTCGGTCTGATGCTGAGCGGCGTGCCGCTCTTGCAGAGCTGGCGGCCTACGACCAGGATCTGGGGATCTAGACATCGTGGCTGCCTTTACCGCCCTATATGATGCCAATGTGCTCTATCCTGCCGAACTCAGGAACCTGCTCATGCACTTGGCCTCGATGGGGCTCTTCCGGGCAAAATGGTCGGCGGATATTCATGAGGAGTGGATGTCCAGTCTGCTTAAAAATCGTCCCGATCTCACACGCTTCAAACTGGAACGCACTCGCATGTTGATGTACAAACACGCCGTTGATGCACTCGTGGATGGCTATGAAGATCTTATTCCAGGCTTACGACTCCCCGATCCAGACGACAGGCATGTGTTAGCAGCTGCCATACGCGGTGCTTGATGAAAGCTATGCTCGGAAGAAGGTTGTGAAGAAAGCGCAGTCGGTGAATGGACGAAGAGATCCTTACCCAAGTTATCTACAACTTAATCGGTTCCATTGCAAAAAATGTAATGTGCCTGGCTGGGAAGCGCACATCTAGTGGTGGTTCATGGGCAAATACACTTCTCACGGACATACTTTTGAGTTGCTCCAGGCTCCCTGTCAAGTCAGTCGCTGGCCTGGTACACTTCCGGCTTCACTCGAATATCTGTACGTGGTCTGAAACGCTAATATAGTTAGCCGTACAACCAAGAGGGATGCATGAGCGGGATCGCAAAGCTGCGCGGCCAGATTCTTGCCGGGGAACGGACGGCTGTGGAGGTGGCAAATGAGTATCTAGAGCGAACTGCCGCCCTGGAGCCTCAGGTGCATGCGTTCTTGCACCTCACTCCCGAGCGTGCCCTGGCGCAGGCCCGGCAGGTAGACGAGGCCATTCGCCGAGGCGAAGACCCCGGGGTACTGGCCGGGATTCCGGTTGCACTCAAGGACAATCTTTGCACGGTCGGTATCCCAACCACCTGTGGTTCGCGGATTCTCGAAGGGTACTTGCCGCCCTATGAATCGACGGTGACCACCCGCCTGGACCTGAGTGGTGCCCTGTTTATCGGCAAGGCGAACCTGGATGAGTTTGCCATGGGTTCCTCGACCGAGAACTCCGCCTTTGGTCCGACCCGTAACCCCTGGAATACGCTCAGAGTTCCGGGTGGGTCCTCGGGTGGCTCGGCGGCGGCGGTGGCGGCGGGTCAGGTCGTGGGATCATTCGGCTCCGACACCGGTGGCTCGATTCGTCAACCGGCGTCATTTTGCGGTGTAGTGGGTCTCAAGCCGACCTACGGTCTGGTGTCGCGGTATGGGTTGGTGGCGTTTGCCTCTTCGCTCGATCAAATCGGTCCCTTCAGCCGGACTGTCGAGGACAACGCCTTACTGCTGCAAGCTATCGCCGGATACGATCCGCTCGACTCAACCAGCCTCAAAGTCGAAATTCCGAACTACCGGAAAGCCCTGGTGACCGACCTGCGCGGCATCAAGGTGGGTCTGGTCGCGGAATTTCTGGGTGAAGGTATCAACCCGGAAGTTCGTGCCCACGTGCTCGAAGCGCTCGAAGTGCTCAAGTCCCTCGGAGCCGAGATCGAGGAGGTGACCTGCCCACACTTCACCTATGGCCTGTCCACCTATTACATCCTGGCTACCTCCGAGGCCTCCGCCAACCTCGCTCGCTACGACGGTGTCAAGTACGGACTGCGCGAGCCTGGCGATTCTTTGATCCCCATGTATGCCCGCACCCGCGAAAAGGGCTTCGGTCCCGAGGTCAAGCGCCGGATCATGCTCGGTACGTATGCACTCTCAGCTGGTTACTACGACGCCTACTACCTCAAAGCCCAGAAGGTCCGCACGCTGATCAAAGCGGATTTCCTCGACGCCTTCACCCGCGTCGATGTGCTGATCGGCCCGACCTCACCGACGACCGCATTTCCCTTCGGCGATAAGGTAGATGACCCTTTGAGCATGTACCTGTCGGATATCTGTACGATCCCCCTCAACCTGGCCGGTATGGCGGGGATTAGTATCCCCTGCGGCTTTGATGCGGACGGTCTTCCGATTGGTCTGCAGATCATGGCGGGTGCCCTGGAAGAATCCAAACTCTTTCAGGTCGCCTACGCCTACGAGCAAGCTACCAACTGGCATACCCGTACCCCCGACCTATCAATCGGGTAGGTACAAACGAAAGGTGCTGCCGACACCCTCCTCTGAACACAGCAGAATGTGGCCGCCCAGCAGTTTGGACAGCCGCTCGCTCAAGGACAGACCAAGGCCCGCACCGCTGTACTGCTTGGTGAGCGTGGGCTCGAGCTGATGGAAACGTTCGAAGACGTGCTCTTGCTCTACATAGGGGATGCCGATGCCTGTGTCCGAGACTTCGAAGACGATGCGCTCGAAGGTCTGCACGACTCTCAGCGTTACCTGGCCACCGGCCGGGGTAAATTTAATGGCATTCGACAGCAAATTGACCAGAATCTGAGCGACCCGACACCCGTCCGTGTTGAGACTGTAAAAAAATAGCTCCTTGGGGATGCTGCTGCTCAAAACGATCTGGTGCTCTTGCGCGGCGGGCTGCACGATGCTGATTGCCTGCTCAGCTAGTGAACCAACTTCAACCGGATGTTGCTGAATGCTAACCATGTCGGCATTGAGTTTGGCAAAATCGAGCAAGTCGTTAATCAGGGCCTTGAGATGATCGCCACTAGTATTGATAATATCCAGATACTGATGTTGACGAGAACTCAAAACATCCTTGGTCTGCATGCGTAGTAGTTTTGATGCGGTGATAATGCTGGTTAGCGGTGTGCGTAACTCGTGACTGATATTGGCCAAAAAATCGTCTTTGATTTGCATAGCCTGCAGCAATTGCGCGTTCATGGCCTGAATTTCGTTCGTGCGCACTTCAACTTTGACTTCTAGTTGCTCGACTGTATCTTGCAACTGCTGCTGGAGACTTGCAATCCGAAAACCCGTGCGTACCCGGGCAATGAGTTCGCGGTTATCCACGGGCTTAATCAAAAATTCGTCTGCACCCGCCTCAAGACCCACGACTCGGTCGGCAATGCTGTCTCGGGCAGTCAGCAGGATAAAGTAGGCAGCGTGTAATTGCTTGTTTGACTTGATACTGCGACAGACATCGATACCGTCCATCATCGGCATCATCCAGTCACAGATGATCAAAGTTGGATGGTGGGTACTGACCATCTCAATCCCCTCCGCACCGAGAGCGGCAGACCAGACTTGATAACCCGCTCTCTGGAGCTTCCTGGTCAGGAATACCCGAGTCGCGGCATCATCATCGATGATGAGAATGCTTTCATCCATGGTGCGAGAGTGAAGGGTGGGAGACTCAAGGGAACAAATCATAAGCCTGGGGTATGACCAACTACTCTCAGCCTAGAGCAGGACATCGTGACCCGTGTAAAACTTGTGCAAATTCTTGGTAATCTTTCTGGGGCGGTCATACCTTCCTTACGCAAAGCAAGTGCTGCTAAAACCTGAAAACAAGGCGAGCCATATGGATGGACAGCAGATACTCGAACTGGCCTGCCGTAACGGGGCACAGAGCGCCGAGGTCTACCAGACTTCCGGCTTGAGTCGCTCGGCCAGTTTCGAGGCCAACCGGCTCAAGCAAGTCGAGACCGGCAACGAAGAAGGAGTAGCGTTGCGGGTGTGGAGGGACGGTCGTGCAGGGCTCGCGGTCGCGCAGGGTCCTGCGGACAGTCTTGCCTTAGTCGAGAAGGCACTCGCTTTAAGTGCCTTCTCACAAGCCGAAACAGTGGACCTGCCGCACTCGGCTCCAGTGTTTCATGAGCGTCCACGTGACAGCATTGCCCTTGAGCAGTTGATTGCCTGGGGAGAGCAGGTGATAGCCCAGGTCCGGGCGGCGTGTCCCGAGGTGCTGTGTGGGGGTGGTTATAGCGACGAAACCGGAACACTGACAATCCTCAACACGGCCGGACTGCAAGTGAGCTATACCAGCAGCACACTCAGTGGTTACATGGGTGCTGAGTGGGTGCGCGGGGAGGATCTGTTGCAGGTTTACGAGGGCGAAACGGTATGCGATGTACCCTCACCTCAGACAGTCGCAGCACAGGTCGTGCAAAAACTGAATTGGGCCAAAAAGAATAGTCCGACCTTGAATGCCCAGGTGCCGGTCCTCTTTACATCCAAGGCGGTGGAAGTCTTACTGGGGGCGGTCAGTGCTGCCCTGAACGGTCGTCAGGTTCTTCAGCAGGCGTCTCCCTGGTTCGCGCGGCGAGGGGAAACTGTCCTTTCACCCCTACTGACACTCTCACAGGTTCCCGAGGCGGAACCATATGCTACCCCGTTTGACGATGAGGGAACCCCGACACGCACCCAGGATTTTTGCCGTGAGGGCGTGCTCGAGACGTTTTATGCCGACCGCAAAACAGCTCGTGCCCTTGGCCTTGAATACACCGGCAATGGCTTTCGAGGCGACCTGGGTGCTTATCCGCAACCGGGTCTGTTCAACTTGATGCTTGCTCCCGGAAGTACCCCTTTCGAGGACATCGTGCGCCAGTTGGAGAATGCCGTAATCATCGATCAGGTCCTCGGTAGCGGTGCAAGTCTTTCGGGAGAGTTTTCGGTCAATGTTGATCTGGGGTACCGGGTGCAGCACGGCCAGATTACCGGTCGTATCAAGGACACTATGGTGGCAGGCAACGCCTACGATGCGCTCAAGCGCGTTATCAGCTTGAGTAGCGAGCGAACCTGGGAGGGAAGCCTATTCACCCCGGCTTTGCTAGTTGAGTCGCTGGCTGTTACAGGACGGGTTTGAGTGACGGGTGGGGCAAGATGAGAGTTGTCCGGGCCTATTACCGAGAGGAGATTCCCTATGATTCTGGTTACCGGCGGTGCGGGCTACATTGGCTCCCATGTCGTTCTTGCCTTGCAGGCGGCAGGCTTTGGAGTGCTCGTGCTCGACAACCTCAGCCATGGCCACCGCGAGTTTGTCCCACCCGAGATCTTACAGACCATGGATCTCGAAGACCGTGCCGGTCTTGCACGCCTGTTTGCCGAACATCCGATTGAGGCAGTAGTCCACATGGCTGCCTTCATCGAGGTAGGTGAATCGGTCCGCAAGCCCGATGTCTACTACCGCAACAATGTCTATGGCACCCTCTGCTTGTTGGAGGCGATGGTGGCGGCCGAGGTCAGGGCACTCGTCTTCTCCTCGACATGTGCAATCTACGGCGAGCCCCAGGCCCTTCCCCTCACCGAGGAGCACCCCCAGCACCCGCTCAGCCCTTACGGGGCGGGCAAGATGACCGTCGAGCGCATCCTGGGCGACTTCGATGCAGCCTACGCCCTGCGCTCGGTTGCATTCCGTTACTTTAATGCGGCCGGGGCTCACCCCGAGGTGCGCATCGGCGAGGACCACCGCCCCGAATCACACCTGATCCCGCTCGTGCTCGATGCTGCTATGGGACGGCGTTCGCTCATCACTATCTTCGGTGAGGACTACAGCACGCCTGATGGTACCTGTGTGCGCGATTACATCCATGTATGCGACCTCGCCGACTCACATGTGTTGGGAGTGAAGTACCTGCTCGGAGGTGGAGCGTCGAACGCCTTCAACCTGGGCAACGGCAACGGTTTCTCGGTACGCGAGGTGATTGAGACGGTCGAGCGGGTGAGCGGGCGGCAGGTAACAATCCAGGTCGGCGCACGTCGACCCGGTGACCCGGCGGTCCTGGTTGGCAGTTCTGCCAGAGCCCGACAACTTCTGGGGTGGACACCGCGTTTTGACTCGCTTGAGACGATCGTATCGACGGCCTGGGACTGGCATCAGTATCGTTTTGAGTAGTGTCCTCTCAGTCCAGCCAGCCTGCCGGTCACATCAAACGCATGTCCCCAAGTGCCTGGCGTAGCTTACCCAGACTTACGAGCAGTGCGTCTTGCTCAGCCTGAGTGAGTGTGTTCATCAAGCCTCCGATGTGTGCGATGATCGCCGGTTTGATGCGCTTGTGCATCTCGAGTGCCTTGGGTGTGAGGCGGACGCGCTTGATACGACGGTCCTTGGCGTCCATCTCGCGCACGACCAGGCCGTCACGCTCCAGGCGGTCCACCATCCCCGTCATGTTTGCCTTGCTGACGGCCAGGTGCTCACCAATCTCAGAGAGGGCCACGCCGTCTTGCCCCTGCTCGCGGTAATAGTGCAGGACACGCAGAATGCCGATTTGCGGACCGGTTGGCTTTCCGACCGGGGCATGGTGACTCAGGTAATCGGTCAGTTCTTTGTCGAGCAAGGCTCCCACTCTCAGGAGGCTAATCATCAGCATGATCGCTAAGGGTTCGGACTGCTCAAATCCAGGCTCGATACAGGGCGGTACCCGCGGTTTTTGTACTGAAGACATGGTTTGTCCGATTGACCGTCAATATCTTAATCATAAACGATTCGACAGTCTATCCAAGCGGGCGTCAAGCCTCCACGGAAGGTGTGGCCCACGAATCTAAGGTTGTAGGCAAGCACCTGAGAATCGTGGCTGACTGCCTGCTTCAGTCACTCAGCGCTGTGTCCTGAGCAACTCGGAACTGGGACCAAGCCAGCCCTGTAAGAGGCGATCCTGCTCCTCGGTGGTCTGCGCCATGACCTCGATATGGTACCCGGCAGCAGGCACTTCCAGTTGGACTGTGCTGGTGATCAATTCCTCGCGGCGGAAGTGGGTCAACTGCACGATTGAACCGGGAGCGCAGTCCTTGAGCCGCTCCTTGAGATTGCCGTGGTCTACCTTCCAACCGTTGAGGGCCAGTAACTCATCGCCCGTATTGAGGCCACCCTGGTGGGCCGGTGAGCCCCACTCGACTGCCTGAACCAGGGTCCGTCCCTCCTTGATCTGGGTGCGTGCCCCCAGGTAGGGAGCAGCGTCGGGCTCACTCCTGGTGATCAGTTCAAGCCCGAAGCGCTCGAAATAGTCGTTATAGTCCAGTTCTACGGTTGAGCGCAGGGTTCGCTCAAAAAAGGTCGCGAGGGAACAACCCGCGACGTACTCGATAAGCGCCTGAAGCTCGCCCTCCGGGAAACTTCTTCCCTGTGCTCCATAATCGCTCCAGAGCTTGCGCATCACATCGTCAAGCGAGCGCTCGGCACCGCTCAGATAGCGAATCTGAAGGTCGAGCAGGCAACAGACCAGTTGGCCCTTCAGATAATAGGAGACTTGTGAATTGAGTGAGTTTTCATTGGGCCGGTAGAGCTTGATCCAGGTATCGAAGCTGGATTCCTCCAGGGGTTGAACGAGACGGCCAGGAGTTGACTGCAAACGGGTAATATGGCCCGTGAGTAGTTTCAGGTAGTGAGCGGCCTCGTAAATGCCGGCACGCAGCGGAATGACCTCGTCGTAGTAACTGGTCGCTCCTTCCATGAACCACAGAGACCGGGTGTAATTCTCCTGCTCGTAGTCAAAGCGGTCCAGCGTACTGGGGCGAATGCGCTTGACATTCCAGAGATGAAAGAATTCATGCGCACTCAAGCAGATGAATTTGAAGTACTTGTCATCGGGCCTGAGTTCAAAGCGCGAGTAGAGCAACGTAGTCGAGTTGTGGTGTTCAAGACCACCGTAGCTATCGGCAAAGTGAATGATAAAAACGTAGCGCTCGTAGGGTAGCTTCCCGTCGAACAGCTTGGCCTCGGCTGTAATAATGCTCTCGAGGTCGCTCAGGTAGCGGCTGAGATCGAGGTTGCTCTTGCCCCAGATGGCGAGAGTATGGGGCTTGCCCAGGACCATGAAAGGAATGACCCGGTGCGTGCCGACTTCAAAAGGGCTATCTACCAACTCATCGTAGTTGGTGGCCCGGTAGGTGTAGCTGCTGGCTCCGTCTTGATCGACCGCACTCAGCGCAGTCGTCACCTGCCAGTCCGCATGGGGTGGTAGGACGGTAACTGTGTGAGGCTGGTCCTCCAGACCGCAAACGTACAGGAATAGACAGGCTCCGTTGAAGTAGGCGTGGGTGCTGTCCAGGTGGCTCGTGCGCACGGTCAGTTCGTTGGCATACACCCGGTAGAGGACCCGTATGTCCGAGTGCCCCCCGGTATCAACCTGCCAGGTCTGTTTGGCCAGTTTGCTCCAGCCCAGGGGTATCTCAGACGTCCCGGCCTCGAAGTCCTGGATATGACGGCTGTACTCGCGCACCAGATACGAGCCCGGCGTCCAGACCGGCAGTTTCAAAGTCAGGGTGTCCCCGGGCCACCCCTCAACCCGCATTTCTACCTCGAATAGATGCGCGTGAGGCGCGTCCATGCGCACCTGATAGCTGACGGTCGCTGGCATTAAACACCCTCCTCTTGGACTGATCAGGCCCGGCCCGCGACCAGGACTAGCCCATTGAGCCGCTCAGACCGGAAAGTCCGCTTGTAACCAGGCCGCCTACCAGTTGCAGGGCAATGAAGGCCAGGATAGGCGATAGATCAATTCCCCCCAGTGGCGGAATGATCGAGCGAAAAATACCGAGGTAGGGGTCAGTGAGCTGACTGAGGATCGACCAGGGATTGCTGGACCAATCAATGTTTGGAAACCAGCTCAACAAGATACGAACAATTAGAAGGACTGTATAGATCTCAATGAACGTGGCGATTGATTGGGCGATCAGTTCCATGATTTATCTCAAAGGTTCCTACTTCCAGGGTAGTTCAGGAGGGTTTGTCTTTGGAAGGGACCCCTCAGTAGTACAGCGTGAGACTCAGTACAACTGGCGGTGGTCCTGGCTTAAACTCGATTCAATTGATGCGTAAAAAGGTGCCAATGATCAGCAGCCATCCTGAAATCGAGCTTGCCGGATTCATCGAGCAGACCTGCCTCAAACCCACGGC
>JACMIX010000285.1 GCA_014380935.1 Gloeobacterales cyanobacterium ES-bin-141
GAGTGGATGTGTTTTTGGGGGCAACAAAGCAGGTAAAGCCTCGACGAGTTGGCGTTCGTCACGACAGATCTTTACCCCCGTCCCCGACCAACTGAAGTCGCTTTTGAGCACGACCGGATAACCTTGCTGACGCGCAAAGTCCAGGGCAGCTTCGGTACTGGCGATGGTCTGTTGTACCGGCGTGCGTATCCCCAGTTCAGCAGCAAGTTGCTGAGTAACATGCTTGAACAGCGTTGCGGCAAAGTACTCGGGACTCCCCAGGGAATTGCAAACGACTTTCAGGACTTCTTTTGGTACGGTATCCGGCTGGCTGGCTGCGCGCCGAACAACCGAGTGCAGAAAGGCAACAGCTATCTCATCACCGGAAATCAATATTTCCGGATGCCAATCGCGGATGGCCTTGATGAGGGACTTAAGCAAATAGTCGCTCGACTTGAGCGAAGTGAGAGCATACCGCCTGTCAATGTAACGTGTCTTGGTGAGCACGCTCTTAGGAGAACACAGCGTCCCCACTTTGAACCCGGCCGCTTGTAAAACCTTGGGGAGCCTTGAAATGCCAAGGCGGTTGGTGTCAATAGCAAAGATTAGTGTATGCATGGCGTCTGGTCCGCAACTTTGCTCAGGCAACCTGCCTCTGCTGGTTCGTAGACGTTAATCAGGTGATCCACCAGCGACTGGCTGGACAGTTGAATGTGCCGGGGTTGGGGATGTCCCTGAATAAAGAAGTGCACATCCGTGGGAATCCAGCCGACGTATGCGCCAATTTTGTTCAGGACATTGGCCAGTTCCCACTGGTGATCGTCGATGTGTTCACCCAGACCAAAGCGGCGGGGCACCAAAAGAAAAGGTACACCTGTCGCACGCAAATTAAAGAAAGACCCCTCGCCGCAGTGGCTGATGATCACCCTGGCCGCGCAGGCAATCTCATCGAACTCTCTATGGCGTAAGGTCGTGTGAGTTACCGCACCGGGGATCTCGAAGGTGCAGGCACCCGATTGAACAATGACTTGCTCCCGAGTACCAGTTCTATCTATTGCTCTGGCAACCCAGTGCAGCAGACGGTCGAAGGGGTATTGCTCCGTACCTACGGTAATAAAAATCATGGACTTGCTACCCCCGCGTAGATAGTGGTGGGATACCGCTCTTGCAGTTCGGGCCACTGGACGTATACTTCGCTGAACGGCAGGACCAGCCTGGCTGAGAGGCTGAGCGAGTCAGTACGAGTAATCGACTCGACAAACACAACCCGACATCCCAACAACCGGCCAAGCAACAAGAAAGGCACACTTACGCCTGCCCCCGTGGTCATAATCAGGTCCGGCCTCTCTTTGAGCAGAACCGTCACGGCCAGAAAGAAGTTGCGCACGAGGTTGACGATATGGCGATTTGTAGGGCTGAAAGCCCAGTAGACCTGTTGACCAATCAGGGAGCCCTGGTTGCTTGCTGACCGGAAAGTCACCCAGACGCACTGGTTACGCTCCCAGAAGCGCTTCAAACGCATCATGCCGGCAAAATGACCACCTGATGAACACACGAGCAGAATTTTCATAGCGCGCTACAGAGCCTTGGGGCGAAATAGAATCGCAAGCAATGTCTTCAAAATCAGCCCGATGTCATACCCGAAGCTCCAGTGCTCCTGATACTCCATATCGAGGGCGAACACAGCTTCAAATTCCTTGAGGTGCCGCTTACCACTCGCCTGCCATAATCCGGTAATACCGGGTCTGACCAGCAGACGCTTCCACTGTTCAGCTGAGTAGTGCTTCACCTCATCGAGCGTTGGTGGACGGGTTCCGACCAGACTCATCTCACCTTTGAGCACATTCCAGAACTGCGGGAACTCGTCGAGCGAAGTCTTGCGCAGGAAATTACCGACCCGAGTGACGCGGGCATCTTTGCGGACGTTGAAGAATGCATAGCTATAGCCCGCCACGGCAAGCTTGCGTCGGTCCGAATCGGGTACCATCGAGCGGAATTTCCAGATCATGAATTGTTTTCCCCGCAGTCCTACACGCGGCTGTGAAAAGAAGATCGGACCTCTGTCTTCTAGATAAATAGCAGCAGCGATAAAGGGCAGGATGCAGGTCGTGAAAGTAAGGCCTACAACAGCACCGGTCAGGTCCAGAGCACGCTTGGGGAAACTGCGCACGGATGGGTGCATCTCTTCTTCAAAACGCGTTGTTTCATTAAGCTCAAATTGCGTCTTCAATGCCGACATAAGCTGCTCATGGGTGATCAAGCCCCAACGGACGAATATTTCCCCAAGCAGGTACCAGCTGAGCTTTTCAGCCTCTTCCTGTTGTTCTTCTAGAGCACTCGTCAACTGGTATTCGTTGATGAGTCCCTGCTGCAGCAGAACTTCACCCACGGTGATCGGTTTACGCGTCATTCCTGATTGGTTTAGATCGAGATGCATGACTGCTTGCGAGTATTTCTTTAAGTAAAGTACCCGCAGAGTAGTTACCCTGTAACCGGCGATTGTGAACCGGGTTTTGGTATTACATGTAAGTTCGATAAAGCGTTAGGTACGCAAACTGAGAAGAATTGCACCGGCTTGAGCAGATAGGCCTGACTCAGGGGAGGCTTTGATGCAGTACGACCCGCCGGAGTATCCACCCTCCTCCAAAGAGCTGCCCGACTCGGACGGGACACCCATGGACGTCAGACCCGGAGCCAGCTGCTAATTTTTTCAAGATCCAGGTGCGGCTGCCAGTGCCCACTCAGGCGGTCAAAGAGTTGTTCACGGTCCTGGGCGTAATGCCCCTCCTGATGGGCGAGTGGCTCCAGACCCTTACGCCCGCGCAGTTCGTTGAGCCATTGCCTGCGCCAACCGTGATTGTCGAATAGACCGTGCAGATAAGTGCCCCAGATACGGCGGTCGGCGCTCACAACCCCGAGGCTCGGGTCTATGAACACCGCTTCAAGGTCGCCATCGAACGTGGTCCGGCCCTGGTGAATTTCGTAGCCATCCACGGGCATGGAGGCCGGGAGAATCGACTCGGTGCGCACCCGGCGAGTGGTTTTGACGGTCTCGAAAACCGTTCGTGCCCGAATCAAATCGAGACCCGCGAATGTCCCGGCTACCCCTTCGAGACCTTGCGGGTCTTCAATAGACGTCCCGAGCATTTGTAGACCGCCGCAGATCCCCAGTACCACACCCCGGTAGGCGCGCAACTGTCGGGCCATGCCACTCGCTTCAAGGGCGAGCAGGTCCGGTATGGTTGCCTTCGAGCCCGGAACGACAACCGCATCCGGATTCCCAAGCGTTCCGGCAGGTGCCACATAGCGGACCCGGACGCCGGGTTCGGCCTCCAGGGCATCAAAATCGGTGAAATTGGCAATGCGGGGCAGGCGCACCACAGCGATCTCCAGGTCGGCCTGCTTGCGGGCTCCGCGTCGGTCAAATAGTCCCACCGAATCCTCCTCGGGCAGGGCCATCTCAAGCCAGGGCAACACCCCCACTACCGGAACCCCCGTGTACTCGGCAAGCCAGTCGAGACCCGGTTGTAGCAACGCGAGGGAGCCGCGGAACTTGTTGATCACGATCCCCCGAATGAGGGCGCGTTCCTCGGCGGGCAGCACCTGCAAGGTACCGACTACGTGAGCGAGCGCACCGCCCCGGTCGATATCGGTCACGAGCAGAGTAGGAGCTTTGAGGTGCAGTGCCACCCGCATGTTGGTGAGGTCGCGGTGGCGCAGGTTCACTTCTGCCGGGCTGCCCGCTCCCTCACAGACGATGAGTTCGTACTCCGCGCCCAATTCGGCCAGCGAATCGGTGATTGCCTGCCAGCCCGCCTCGAAGAAATCCCGGTAGTAATCGAGCGCACCGCAGACGCCCACGGGCTTACCCCGCAGGATGATCTGGGAGGTCATGTTGCCCTGGGGTTTGAGCAAGATGGGGTTCATGGCAACGACCGGTTCGAGTCCACATGCCCAGGCCTGAACTGCCTGAGCGTGGCCGATTTCGTGGCCATCGGCAGTGACATAGGCGTTGAGAGCCATATTTTGCCCCTTAAAAGGAGCTACCCGGACACCGCGCTTATAGTACATCCGGCCAAGCGCACTGACCAGCAGCGATTTACCGGCATGGGATGAAGTCCCGACCACCATCAAGGCAGGCATAGCTCTCCTTGTATTCTCCTATTCATCTTTACCCTCTACTAGACGTCAAGAGCTGTCCGCCACCTTACGACGATACGGCTCCGGGCTGGAGAAATCTGGCGAACATCTGCATGATGAAGATGCACACAGTAGCGTAAACCGGCAGTGTCATTTAGATGAAGGAACCCGATAGGCTTAAAGACTGGCAGGATCTGGCAGCCACCTCTCATTACCTGACCGTGCTGGAGATCGAAAATGTCCTGGCTGAAGAAGACCTCGAAGCCACGCGGGCCGGACTTGACGCCCTCAAGCAAGCCTTGAGTCGGGTTGAAAAACGGGCGCTCACTACTCAACTTGTCCGTCTGATGGCTCATATTCTCAAGTGGAAAACACAACCCCACAAGCGCTCGCGCAGCTGGACAGTCACTATCTACGATGCTCGTAATGAGATAGCCGACTCTCAAGAAGAAGTTCCATCACTCAACCAGACTTTCATCGAGAGCATCTGGCCCAAGGCAGACAGGCGTGCCCGTCAGCAAGCTGAGAACGAGATGGGTGTTGTTCCGGTTGCCGGGGAGTTGACCTGGGAAGAAGTCTTTGAGACTGAATACCATTTGCTGCTAGAAGAATAGTCGTGACTCCACGACTCCGATAGAGTGAGCTTCAAGTCACGTTTGCCGGTGTACAACAGTAGCCCTCGCCTGGGCAATGGGCTTGAGCACAATCTGATCGATATTAACGTGGGCCGGGCGCGTCACTGCCCACACGACGGCCTCGGCAATGTCGTCTGCTGTAAGGGGCTTCAGGCCCGCGTAGACGGCAGCCGCTCGCTCGGCATCCCCGTCGAAGCGTACCAGGCTGAATTCGGTCTCCACCAGGCCCGGATCGATCTCCGTGACGCGAATCGGTTTGCCCAGCCACTCCAGGCGCATAGTTTCGGTGACGGCCCGCAGGGCGTGCTTGGCAGCGGTATATCCTCCACCGCCCACGTACGTCTCGAGCCCGGCGATGCTACCGATGTTGACCACATGTCCCGCCCCCGACCCTTCGAGGCGGCCAAATAAAGCTTTGCTGAGCCGCACCACACCTAGCACATTGGTCTGGTACATCATCTGCCAGTCTTCTTCGTCCATAGCGATGAGGGGTTCAAGACCCAGGGCACCCCCGGCGTTGTTGACCAGAACATTTACCTGCTCGGGCAAGGTAGCGACGAACGCGCTCACACTGGCCGGGTCCGTGACGTCGAGGAAGTGGGCCTGCCCACCGATCTCATCGGCTAAGTCCTTGAGACGGTCCATACGCCGAGCACCAACAAAAACCCGAAACCCGGCAGCACTCAACTGCCGTGCCGCCGCAGCCCCGATCCCCGAGGATGCACCACTCACTACTGCGATTTGACCCATAACCCCTCAGCAAAGCCCTCTTCCAGGATAGGGGTTCATCTACGGCAGGCCCTGAAAAAACAGGGTATTGATCCGGACTGACTACCGTTGCCCTGATGACGGCTCAGGTGTAAGGTTTTGATTGCTACTGCCCAGGGCTCGTTTGAGAGTCAAGGATCGCTCTGACCTGCTCCACGGATAGCTCTGCAGCTTCCGCAATCTTCTCAACCGGGACTTCCAGGGACGCAAGCCTTGCAATCATCTTCAGCCTGGTTTGTTCGCCGCCTTCTTCACGGCCCTCCTCACGCCCCTCCTGGAAAACCCGCGTGTTGCGTAGACTCTTGACTTTGAGCATGGCTTCGATCTCCTGGCGACTCAACTCGGGAAACTTGGCAACCAGCACCGTTTCGAACATCTCCATTATCTGCCCCCTGCGGTCCGGGTCCGAGATCTCCATCTGTACCCGCGGCAGCAATTCCTGGACCCTCGCTTTTAGGCCCCGCTTGGGTGTGCGAAGCAGATCCAGCACCCCGAAGGCCAGCGACCCCTGGCTTGCCTGCTCCTCCAGGTAGAATCGCTGTACCTGCCCGTTCGTCTCGAAGGCACGGTAGGTCTGAGGAATGCCGGGGTCCATGCTGCGGGAGCCGAACAGGACTACTGCCTGCCAGTCGCCCTCAAAGTTCTCGCGCCGGACATACATGGCAATCTGAGCGATTAGACGCAGGTAGATCGCCTTGTCCTTCTGGAACTGACACTCCAAAAAATAGCGTGGTTGGGCCGGGTTGTTCGGAATCAGTACGCCGTCAAGGCGAAAGGCAATCTGCTTGACTTCGACCGAGGCGAAGCGGTACCCCTCGGCCAGGGACGGCTCCTGACCAATCAACTCGAAGAACAGCGCCGGGAAGGTCTGGAAGAGGTCGTAGAGCAGCGCATCGGTCTTCACGTGAGGAGCTTCTGTTCATTTGTTCACATGCAGAACAGTGTACAAGTCTACTTATCTGCCCCGCTAAGATCAATTCGTCTGGTGCCCCAGGGGCGTCCGTCGGATGCGGCACCGATAGCAATCTTTCCGTATATGGAGTTGGCTACTGACGGACAAGCAGGGTCAGCAGTGGAAGGGGCTATCTTTCCTAATGGATGTGTCAGCAGAATCTGCTCAGCATGTTTTGTATGTGCGGGTAGATCGACAAATGGCTCCGAAGGCAGTCCGTAGTTCTCCCCGAAGCGTTCGAGAGCCTTAGCTGAACAAGCCGAGCTGGTCTGTCTTCTCGGGAACGGCGTAGCCTTCGCGCTCCAGAAAAGCGAGCGCTGCCACCGTGGTCGTCTCAAGTACCTCGTCCACTTCTTCACAGTCACTGGTGTCAAGCTCTCCGACATCGCCCGCGATCAGCACCGAGGCTGCCTGCAACAATTCCCGGTGCATCCCGGCCAGCTCCGTGCGACTTTCGAGGTACTGTCGCAGGGCATCCATCGGGTCGAGGGCACAGCTCTCACCCAGGCCAGGGACGCGGGGACGGGCGAGTTGGGTAAGCAGTTCGGGCTGAAGTTGGAAGGCGAAGGCTCCTTCGAGCAGATGGCGCAGGGCGGCTGTGTCGATGCGCTCGACCTGGTGGGCGTGAACCCGGTACAGCACGCGGACGACCGCATCCCGAACCGTGGCTTTGTGGATGACCTTGCTCAGCTCCGCCTGGGGATCTTCACTGTCGGTGAGGTCGGCGTGGATTGTCTTGAAGGTACGGGCCGGGACGGGCACAAATTCGTAACGGCAACGGCCACGCTCGATATCGGCCAGGATAAAGCCCTTGGTTTCTTTCTCTTCGCCGAAATCAACCCGCTCGATCGAACCCGGATAGATGATTGGCGGGTCCTCACAGAGGATCTGGTGGCGGTGGACATGCCCGAGTGCCACGTAATCGAAGTCTCCCCGAGCCAGCAAATCGAGGGGTATGGTAAATCCGCGTCCTACTGCCAGGTGCCGCTCCGCCCCAAAGACAGCGTTCTCGAGCATCAGGTGTCCGAGCAGAATGGACGGCACAGTCGGGTCGAGACGTCGGATCTCGGCCTCGAGCGCCGTGCGCATCTTCTGGACGAGCAGGTGATCGACTGCCTCCAGGCTCAATCCTCGCGTCTCGTCACGCGTCAGCAGAGCGGAGCGATTGATCCAGGGCATGGTGAGCACCTGCACCGGACCCGCACCGGTCATCAGGTGACAGGTGCCGATGCGGCCACCTACCTGGAATCCGGGTACCTGAAGGGCCGAATAGATATTGAGACTTGCCCCGCCTACCCCGCGGCTATAGAGGTCGTGGTTTCCGACCAGCAGGATAATCGGGATACCCGCGTCGGCCAACCGCTTGAACTGACGGGCGAACTCCTCCTGGTGAGAAGGCTCGGGTGTGGCGTTGGGAAAGGCATCGCCTCCGAAGAGCACCAGATCGACGCGCTCGGCCAGCCCCCGGTCAATAGCCGTACCCAGGCAGTGGACAAAATCTTCAAAGCGGGTGTTGAGACCCGTGCTCGGGTTGATACGGCCATGGGAGAGACCGCTACCCAGATGGATGTCGGAGAGGTGCAGAACTCGAACCATCAGCCCGCAAGAACGTTTGTACTCAACGCATTGTACCGGTTCTCCCCATATGCTGGACAATTTCTGGACAGATAACCGTGAAAACACTACACCTGGAGGACTAACTCCGTTACATTTTGCACGGCGACCCAGTATCAAATGTCGAGATGAGAACAAACGGCAGCTTTTCGTAACGATTGAGATATCCTGGGGTAGACTTTGCGCGTTGACTGGAGAAAACAGAGTGATCGAACCGATTCTGCTTGGAATTGTCGTTGGCCTGGTGCCGGTCACGATTGCCGGTTTGTTTGTCGCGGCCTGGTTGCAGTACAAGCGGGGCAACCCCTCCTCGGGTCTGGGCGAGAAATAGAGCGATTGAATCAGCACCGTGATCGGGGTGTATCCGATACAATCTGGTCGGGCTATATGTAGTGGTAGCGATGTCCGAGTCTGAAGCGTTTTTTGAGCGGACGATGGCGGCAATTGATATTGGAACCAACTCCATTCACATGGTGGTTGTCCGTATCCAACCCAATCTGCCGAGCTACACCGTAATCGCTCGCGAAAAGGAGATGGTTCGGCTGGGGGAATATTGCCAGAAGACGGGCTGGCTCAAGCCGGAAGCGATGGCGAGAGCACTGGAGGCACTGACTCGGTGCCGGGGTATTGCGGAGGGGCTTGGAGCTGAGGAGATTGTTGCCGTGGCCACCAGTGCTGTGCGCGAGGCTCCAAACGGTCCCGAATTCCTACATCAGATTCAGCGCGTCGTGGGTCTGCACGTGAACCTTGTTTCCGGTACGGAAGAAGCGAGGCGGATCTATCTGGGTGTGCTCTCGGCAATTGAGTTTGAAGGACGGCCTCATGTAGTCCTCGACATTGGTGGGGGGTCCACCGAACTCATACTGGGTGACGGGCATGAGCCTAACTTTCTTGAGAGCGTCAAAGTTGGGGCCGTACGTCTTAGTCAGCAGTTCGTTCAGAGCGACCCGATCTCGACCCACGATTTCACCCGACTGCGTACACAGGTGCGTAGCTTGCTCGAACCAGTGGTCGGTGAGCTGCTCTCTATTGGTTCGTTCGACGGGTTGATCGGCACCTCCGGCACCATCACGTGCCTGGCCGAGCTTGATGCACGGGCGGCGGGTCACACACCAACCTCCCTGCACGGCTACCGACTCACCCTGACAAGCGTCCGGCAGATCCTCCAGCAATTGCGCGGGCTCAACCTCGAAGAGCGCCGCCGCCTGCCGGGTGTCTCCGAGCGGCGGGCGGACATTATCGTAGCCGGGGCGCTCATTTTACAGGAGACGATGGAACTTCTGGGCGCTGAGGCGCTGACGGTCTGCGAGGCGGCTCTGCGCGAGGGGTTGATCGTCGATTGGATGGTCAGCCGGGGGCTGATCGCGGATCGCCTGCGCTACCAGGGCTCGGTTCGTCGGCGTAGTGTACTGCGCCTCGCCCACAAATATGACGTGGACCGTTCGCACGCGGAACTGGTGGCGGACCTTACCTTGAGCACGTTCGATCAGACTCGGGGTAGCTTGCACAACTGGTCTGATACCGAGCGCGAATGGTTATGGGCGGCAGCCATTCTGCACAACTGCGGGCACTTCATCAACCATTCAGGCCACCACAAGCATTCTTACTACCTAATTCGCAACAGTGGCATGCTCGGTTTTACCGAGGAGGAAATTGAGGTCATTGCCAACCTTGCCCGCTACCACCGCAAAAACCTACCCCGGCACAAACACCTGCCCTTTGAGACCATGACCAAGGAGCACAAGCGCCTGGTACGTCAGTTGAGCGCGCTCCTGCGGCTGACCTCCGTACTCGACCGGCGGCGCAAAGCTGCGGTGCAGGCCGTCCGCTGGGTCGTGCAATCGCGCACTGTCTGTCTTTACCTACAACCCTTCGACCCCACCGACAGCTGCGAGTTGGAATTATGGAACGCCGAACTCAAAAAGGACGCGTTCGAAAAGGAATTTGACTATACCCTGCAGATTGCTCTCGAACCAGTCTTGCCCCAGGTACACCCGGCAGTGCAGCTGAATTCGCTCTATTGCACCGTGTCTACGCTGCCGAGCCGGATTTTGCCCCTGCCGGTGAATAAAAACACCTGACGAATGGGTACACTACTGCACGACATTAGGTATCGACTTCACAACGGGTGGGACAGATTGTGATAGGTCAGAATTCCCAGATGATGTATCCCGAGGATACGGGGTGGAATATGCAGGCCGAGCTGCTACAGTTTCGCCAGACTGTGCAGGAGCGTGACCAGCTGGTGCAAAAGCTGGCGGCGGAGCTGGTCAATGTCAATGAACATAACCGTCGGCTTCGTGCAGAGTTCGATAGCCGCCAGGACAAACCAGCTATTGACCTGGATCACCACCAGGCGATCATTATGCAAAAGCAGTTTCTCGAAGCCCAGAACGGTCAGCTTGAGATCCAGTTGAAGGCTGTACGGGAAGAAGCGGCTCTGCGAGAGGTTGAACTGCGGGCTCTGACGACCAAGATGCAGACCCTCAGTGAAGCCAATCGTCAGTTGGAGCATCATCTGGAGAGCGTCCCTCAGCTCTATCACCGCAAATTTCAAGAGCGGCTGGCCCCAGTGACAGAACAGGTTCGTAGTATTCAGGGTGAGAATCGCCGCTTGCAACAAGAGGTCGAGGGACTGGCCCACAAACTCCTGGCCGTCCAGGAAGTGATCGATCAACCCCTACTGCTTGTCAACCCCGACCGACCGTTGAGGTTCGACAAAGCTCTGCAAGCACCCATTGATGACCTTCAACCCATCTTGAGAGACTTCAATTGATCGATGGGCTATGCGTGGTTGGCCCTCCCCGGCTCACCCATGTCCTGGTCTCTAGTTATGCAGGCTGGGGAGGTCAGATGCAGCAGTTCGAGCACTGGCCCACGGATATTGACCCAGTAGCCATTTTCTGGTTGACCCATCCACCTGCCGACGCACTAGCCACCCGTACGCGGACCTACCCGCCTGTAAGTTTCTTCACGTCCTGTAGGGCTTTGTCGCCGGTGGTCCTGGCGCTGACACTGGAGACAGAAGCAGAATATCTGCACCTACCGCTCGTGCTGAGTACACGGGGGCTCCTCTTTGCCGAGGCAATCGGTGTACGCGGTGCTTACCACTGGCAACCGGAACACCTGCAAGACAGCCAAAAACAAGTCCTGTACGCATTTGCACGCACGCTCCTCTACCGATCGGCACAGGAACCGCCCACGCCCGGTGTCTATCTGGTGCGCTTCGCAGTCACGCCGGGTGCCCTGCACTTCGAGCGCTTGATTCCCTTTCCGGATGAAAGTGCACTGGTCACGCGTAGCTCTCAAATTCCCGACCTGTTCACCTGTCACTGGCGCTGTAGCCTGGGCCTGCCGGTCATCGATGTGCTGGTTCATAGACCCGCCATCGCCTACCAGTATTCAGAGGGTCACCTGCCGTCACACTGGCTGCAAAAGGCCTGCCTGATGCCACAGGTATCGGTGTCGGACATGGCTCAGTCAGTACAGGTTCAGGGTGCGACACTTGCTGAGGCTCGCGTGCAATTGCTTGATTTGACTGGGGATTCAAAATAGAATCCTCACTCAAGAAGGCGTCCTCGCACCAAGTTCGATGGAGTGGAGACTCTGGAAGCTGGGGGTATTAGTAGTACCTAGCGGTTTTTACTCGCGTATTCTTGCCCGGACTGCTCGGCACGCTGCTTTCCGTCTTCGTTACCCATCAAGTATGCGATGTCTACAAGCCGCTTCATGGCTCCGGTAAGCTGCAAGCTGATGAGTGGGTCGAGCTGTTCTGTGATGTCGAGC
This sequence comes from Gloeobacterales cyanobacterium ES-bin-141, assembly GCA_014380935.1. GTDB lineage: Bacteria > Cyanobacteriota > Cyanobacteriia > Gloeobacterales > Gloeobacteraceae > JACMIX01. The sequence continues at coordinate 11,875 of JACMIX010000285.1, forward strand.
ACGAAGCGCTCGCAAGAAACCAGTAGTGGCTCGGGCGTCTGCGCCATTGCGGAATTGTACATATCTATTTCCTGTGGTGATGTTGTCCGTGCAAGCAGATACTAAGGATTCTATTGACTTGTTACCGGAGTTTTGCTCCTTCAACCCCAACTCTGTCCAGAATACTGCTCAGCTAAGAGCTCAGAAAATGTGCTGCGTATTATCCAGGTATCTACCAGTATGGCTAGGTACCTATTCTGAAGTTCAGTTCCCAATAATCCTAAATTGAAAGCGTTGTAACGCTGTTCACTTATTTCAATATTCTTGTTAGGAGATACATATTAATCCTTATTATGTAAAGAGTTTTTAAGTTCTTTCAATCTATTTCACCGTAAAAAGGCTGTCATCTCTCCTAGAGCATAGATCTTGCCTTCTTTGATATCTCAGGGCAGTACTTGAGCGCACATTGAGGCGTCCCAAGCCCAACTAGCTAGATATTGTACTAATTCATTAAACATACTCAAACAGCTAAGTATTTTAGAGTACAGTTGACATTGTAGAAGGGTCGCCAGATTTGGCAACTTCAACAGAAGGTTAGTTACGAACTAGCCGACTAACCCAACTCGTCACCCTAAGATTCACTAAGCCTCGTTGAGCAATCAGCTCGCTGTGTCTACAGCTGTAGACTACGGAGGAGCTGTTGCGACTTAAAATAACTGTTTACCATCAAGAGCCGACCGTCAGGTCTTGTCATTACTAACTGGGCTTTTCGTTTCGTTTTGACAAAGTTTTACCAGCCACTTCGGAGATTTTGATCATGGGATTTACCATCGAGTCAGCCCAAGCAATGTTTTCAGGAACCAGTTCACCTAGCCCAATTCCAGCCATCCTCGACCAGTTTAATCAACTGAGTAGCGAAGACCAGCTTGCTTTGCTATGGTACGCATACAAAGAAACAGGCCTTTCCATTACACCCGCCGTCCTCGGTGTTGCCAGTATGTCCCTGATCGAAAATCTGTTGGACCGCATCAAGCAGATGAGTGGTCCCGAGCAGACGCAGGTAATGTTCGATCTGGTCAGACGAGCTGACACCCCGATAAGCCGTTCTTACAGTTCCTACAGCGATAACACCAGGCTTGGTTTCTGGTATCAGCTAGCTGAGTGGATGGCCGAGGGTCTGGTTGCTCCCATTCAGTATGGTTACCAGTTGTCTGCCCA
>JACMIX010000286.1 GCA_014380935.1 Gloeobacterales cyanobacterium ES-bin-141
GCTGTAGCAGTCCCAGTAGCGGTAGACGATACGTTGGAGAAAGGCCTCGCGGACATCCGCGGGAACCGAGGGGCTGGTGAGGACCTTGAAGCCTTCTTCTGGGAAGCTGGTGTAGAGCAGTTGACCAAATAGCAATGCCATAGCAAACAGGTGTGATAGTTGGTATCTATAGAAGTCTTCAGTCAGGACTTAGCCTGTAAATTCTATCTCATAGGGTATTTATTCCTAGTCACGGTCTGCTCCCCCTCAGTGGGGATCAACGGCTTCGTGTCCGGAGCGGCTGATATATTATGAAGAATTACACAGAGCACTAATTGCTCTGAACATTTCCAGTTTATGTCCACGCGCCGTTTTACAAGGGAGCAGAGGTGACAGCATCTACATCTGGTCCAAAAACTTTCAATTTGCTCACCATTGGCCAGCGGGGTGTGGGTAAGACCGTCTTCATGGCAGGTAGCTACGCAGAACTGCAGGCGCGCACGCGCACCAACCATGAGCAACTGTGGTTTGATTGCCAGAACGACCAGTCGCAGCAGAACCTTGAGAAAATTCTTAACTATGTTGGGCGGACTGGTCATTATCCACCTCCAACCACCAAGATCAGTGACTTCAGTTTCAGTTTGATACGCCGATATTTCTGGGGTACCCGCAAATTATGCAACTTTCGCTGGCGAGACGTTCCTGGCGAGCTGTGCGAAAGCTCTAACCGTGAATTTCGGGAGATGGTGCTTTCCTCACACGGGTGCTGTGTTTTCGTCGATGCCCAGGCTGTTGTACATGATCCCGCTTATTTACAGGGGCTTCAGGATATCATCCAGCAGATATCGATCATTGCCTCTCTGGTTCACTTAAATCGGCTCAAGTATGTTTTTGCAATTGTCCTGACCAAGTGCGATCTGGTTCTGGAGGCGGCAGTCGGCGATACGGGCTCGCTCAGCCCGCGCCTCAAGCAGGGCATCAAGCCCCTGACCGAGAGTCTCGATACTTTCGGCGTACAGTACAAGGTGTTTCGGTCGGTCATCCCGATCAAATCTCACTCGGAGCGTCCCGCCCTCGATGCAACAGGTGGTGCTGACGCAATTCTCTGGTTGGTCTGGGAGTTGAGCCGGGCTTACAATTCCGGCTGGCAGGACGGTCTGTTCAAGTTCGTCCGTGGCCTGCTACCCAACCGGACACAGCCGCGGTCTATGGACGGAGTTTTGCAAAACCTGATCAGGCAGGCAGACGGACCGGGCAGTCGCAGTTGATGCGCTAGATCGACGGGGATGGACCGGTTGCTGCGAGAACTGCCTCGTCCCGGTCAAAATTAATCTGCGCATGAGACCGTCCCTGGGACCGATACGCGTCCAGGCTGTCCTGCAAACCGTCAATCAGGGGAAATTTGGGTTGCCAGTGCAATTCGTGTCGGATGCGCTCGAGACTAACAAAGTAGTGCTGGGCGCGTAGGGGAAAGAATTTGCGTTGCTCGGATGAGAGCCGGTTGAGATCTATGTGGGCAATGCGCGGCTCGATCCCGATGAGTGCCGCGCAGGCGCGAGCTAACCCGTCGAAGGTGACCAGCTCGGCACCACTGATATTGAGCACCAGGCCAGGCGCATTGCTGCTGCCCAGGATCGCCGTGCAGGCGCGCGCCAGGTCCCGGGCATGACCCAACTGTGTAATGGTCTGTCCATCACCGGGGACAGGAAGCGGACGGCCTGCGAGCAGGCGGTCAAAGAACCATTGTTCGATGTCGTTGTAATTGTCGGGTCCGTAAATATAAACCGGACGCAAGCAGGTGGCAGGAAAGCCATGTTCTGACCACTGCTCGATCAAGTACTGATCGGTCTCGGCTTTGCCCAGGTGGCGACTTTTGGGATCAAGAGGGCTCGCTTCTGTGAGTGGCCAGGTCTCTCCCTTCTGGTACACCCCGGCGGATGAGATATAGACGAAGTGACGGATGTGGCCCCGGAAGTGCTCGACTAACGGCCTGGTCTGAGCAAGTTCACGGCCACTCGTATCGAATACGGCATCAAATTGCTCGCCCTTGAGCTTAGCGAGCATATCTTCGACGTCATCGCGGTCGCCGTGGATTTGCTCAATTCCCTCGGGAAGACGGGCAACCCGCTTGCCCCGGTTGAAGAGGACTACCTGATGCCCCTCTTCCACCAGTTGCCAGCACAAATGCAAGCCGACGAATCTCGTACCGCCCACGATCAAAACCCGCATGATTCGCCTCCAGGTGTATCCCTTCTGGGCCTATTCTGGGGCAAAGTGCCCGCGTACTCAAGTGCATTGACATCAGTTCAGGTCGGCGGGAGGAGGCCGCGGATACTGGGAATTGCCTGCCGCGCCGCGCCCCGGTCGAGGTAATGTCCTCTCACATCACCTTTTTGATCGAGCACAAAGACATGCAGGTGGTCAGCCAATTTTTGCCTCTCCCGCTCGACCCGATCTTTTTCGAAACGTGTCAGACGGGACGGATCCCGCTTAAAGAGGCTGTACTCCGTCAACGGGCTGGCCTGCAACATGGCCCGGCCAAATTTTCCCTGCCAATCGAGAACGTAGAACACCGTCGATTGCAAGGACGCAGTCTGGCCGTCCGCTGCAAATCGCTCTTTGAGTTCGATCAGTTCGGCCCTGTCCCGCGCTTTGATTGTGCTGATGACGATGTCCCGCGCCAAGTAGGGCACGTTCCTGAGATCCGCTACCCGGATCAAAGTGAAATTTTGGTTGGAGCCAAAGTGATAGAGCAAATCCCGATCCACTTCGGCTCCAACATCCATGGTCTCTCGATTGCTCGAGATCACCACCGTCACCTTTTCTTTTAGGCGCTCCAGGGTAACTGGCTTACCCTCCCAATCTTCGCAGGGAACCGGAAGCAAAGGTGGCCCGGCCTGCAGTGGCATCGTGAACAAGATCTCGGTGAGGCAAAGCGCAAACCAGAGCCGAACTCGCACAGGTACTCCTCGGTACAGCCTCACAGATGACACTTTTGTGCACGGATGAAACTACCTTTACGAATGGTGTATTTTCGTCTCTCTAAAGACGGGTTTCGCGGGCTGAAGTTTTGCACAATACTTGAATAACGGTTTAAGTACATGGTCAATTATGCGTCGGACTACGAAGGGTAGATTCGCGGTGAAGTGGCAGGACGAACCCAAGCAGCGGGTAAACCTCGCTCTGACGTCTACTGCCTGGGAGGCGCTTGATCGGTCCGCGGCACAACAGGGAACTTCCAGGTCTGAGCTTGTGGAGCGGTATGCCCGCGAGCTTGGAGCTGGCGCGCCGGACGTACAACCCAGGCAAAGGTCATACAGGCATCAGGGCGAGGAAAGGATACTCGAACCCACGCTACAGGCCACCTTACTGGCTGAACGTGAAGCACGCAGTCAGGCTGAGGAGGCTCTGCGCCGCTCCGAGGTGGCAGCGCGGCTTCTGGCCGAGGTGAGTACGGTGCTTGCCTCCTCGTTGCTTGATTACGAAGCCGCACTCGAGCAGGTGGCACGCCTTGCCGTGCCAGATCTGGCGGACTGGTGTGCTATCGATCTGCTCGACGAGGACAGCTCGATTCGCCGGGTGGCAGTCGTCCATGTGGACCCAGTAAAGATAGCACTCGGATGGGAGCTGGTCCGTCGCTATCCGTTGTCTCTAGATGACACCGCTGGTGTCATACCACTTGTTCTTCGCACTGGTCAAGTGGAAATGGGCGCTGTGCCCGATGCACTGCTTGCGTCTGCTGCCCGGGATGCGGAGCACCTGGCTATTCTTCGGCAGTTGGGTCTGAAATCTTACCTGGTGGTGCCGCTCGTAGCGCGGGGCCGATTGCTGGGTGCAATCAGCCTCTTCAGTGCCGAGTCCGGCCGATACTACACGCTTCAGGATCGTACCTTTGCCGAGGACTTTGCTCACCGCGCCGCCCTTGCGTGGGACAATGCGCGGCTTTACCAGGAAGCTCAGGCAGCGAGCCGCATGAAGGACGAGTTTCTGGCAACACTCAGTCACGAGTTGCGTACGCCCCTCAACCCCATTATTGGTTTCTCTCAGTTGCTGCGCCGGGGCAAGATCAGTGGAGTTGCCGCCGAACGTGCCCTCGAGGCCATTGAGCGCAACAGCAGATTGCAGGCCCATCTGGTCGATGACATTCTCGACATCTCGTGCGTCATGCAGGGCAAGCTCAAGGTCGAACTGTGCGCGCTCGAACTGCATCCTATCGTTGTGGCAGTCGTGAAGGTAATGCAACCCGCTGCTCAGGTGAGGGCAATCCAGATCGAGACACTCCTCGATGCCACACGTGGTCCAGTCCTGGGAGACCCGATGCGCTTGCAGCAGGTGGTGTGGAACTTGCTCTCCAACGCGATTAAATTCACTCCTCCCGGTGGACGTGTCGAAGTCAGGCTTACCGAGCCCGTCCCGGGTCATGTCCAGCTGAGCGTGCACGATACTGGGCAGGGTATCAGTGCCAGTTTCCTGCCGCACGTGTTCGAGCGCTTTCGTCAGGCAGACAGCACACCTACCAGGCAGCACGGTGGGTTGGGGTTGGGGCTCGCCATCGTGCACCATATTGTCGAGTTGCACGGTGGGACCATCCGGGTAGACAGTCCAGGACCTGGACAGGGTTCCACCTTCACTGTGCAGCTACCGCTTGCAGACGGGCTCATCGATGTAACCCTACCCCGGTCTTCTGACTCCGACACAACCGCCGCATCCGAAGAAATCCAGGTACTGGAGGTAGAGGAAGGCAGCCCCCTTGACGGCCGGACGCTAGCGGAGGCAAACCTGCGCCGCCGCTACGGAGTATTGGTGCAGGCCTTGCAGCGTAATGGGCGATTCATAGGTTTTCCGGACGCGGACTTTCCTTTGCAAGTAGGAGACTATTTGCACGTCAGCGGACGGGTAGAGGATGTCGAGCACGTAAGGTGCCTGCTGATAGGTCCGGGAGAAGGCTGAACTTGCGTGCTGAGTCAGATAAGCGTGACTTTGTACCTTCACACGAGAACCATGATGAAGCGCAACGCTGACGGATTGTTGTTCGCGGTGGATCTGCTCGGCACTTTTGTCTTCGCGGTCGAAGGAGCAATGGCCGCGATTAAAGGCAATCTGGACTTTTTTGGTGTCATCGTGTTAGCGTTCGTCACGGCGTCGGGCGGTAGTATCATCCGCGACCTACCTATCGGTGCGGTCCCGCCGACATCTATCCGCGACCGCCGCGAGGCTAGCGCCGCTGGCGCAAGTGCCGTCACCGTTTTTTTCCCATACCCCGCGTCGGACAGATCCCGGACGGAGCCTGAAAGGCTTATGGGCCGTCAGGGATTCGAACCCTGGACCAAGAGATTAAGAGTCTCCTGCTCTACCGCTGAGCTAACGACCCGCTCACTTTTTTAGCACATCCC
>JACMIX010000287.1 GCA_014380935.1 Gloeobacterales cyanobacterium ES-bin-141
CACGGGTAATGCGCCCGGCTTCGAGGAAGGCAGGTACCAGGAAGAGGGCATCGATAGGACCCATTTCAGCCGCAATGACGTCGGTTTCGACCGGAAAATGGCCACGTAGCGTCGAGTCAGAACGGCTCACGACCAGAAAATCGTTGATCCCTGCCATGGCGAGTGCTTGCTTGAGATTGTGGCAGACAACCTGTGTCACTTGAGTCGCCCTGGTCGCGTCCATGGCTCGGGTGTTGGTGAGCACGAACAAAATTGGGGCTTCGTCACGAAGTCCCATAAGCAGAGTTTCTGTGTCAGCGCGCAATAACAACAGACAACTGTGGACGGTCTGAGAACCCGTAGGGTCATCGTCCAGGACAACAATCTTAGTACGGGACTGCATTTGAGCCACGCTCGCACCCCAGGTCAGAGCTATTGGACATTATCGCCCGTCTGCTCCCTGAGCACTATCGCTAGGCTGAAACTTAGCGGGTGAAAACACTTTCAGGATTCATGTCCCTTGTGCAGCCGGGCCGGATAACTGCTGAGTGGGCGGTGTTCGGGCGGCTGTCGCGGAGACGCTGTTGTAGGTCGTCTTGGTCGGGGTCGCTCCGCTCGAGGCATTACCCGTGCTGGAGAAGATCTGTCCGCCGATAACACCTGCTACAGGGGACTTGCGCGGCTGCGGTAACGAGGATAGCGCGGTCCACTTGTTATCGACTGGATTGTAGGCCGTTACGTCCGCTGAGGGCTCATTGCCGTTGAGCGTACCGCCAATCACAATCACGTAACCATCTTTTAGAAAGGTCGAAGAACTGATGTGGCCGCGGGGCACGGGTAGGTCGGCAGCCCGAGTCCAGGTGTTTGTAGAGGAATTATAGATATCTACCTGATCCTGGTTGCCGCTCTCCTCATCACGCGAATGCTGACCACCGACCGCATAGATACGCGAACCGTCGGTTGCACCTCCCAGGTGGTTACGGGCGTTGGGCAAGTCGGCAAGGTAAGACCAGCTTGTTCCCCCGTCGAGGAAGAGCTTGAGGTGCTCGTTGCGGTCTTCCTCATCAAGCTCGCCAGATGAGCGCATGGCACCGCCGAAGAAGTGGAGATTGCGACCGAGGCGCACCGCCCCTCCCGCCGCCCGAGTACCCGGAAGCGAGGGTCCGGCACTCCAGGTGTTGTTGGCAATCGAGTATTTCCAGACATGAGAAGTGCTCGGTCCCGGGTGATTGCCGACATATCCGCCGACGAGATAAATCGTTTGTCCATCCACGACCACGGCTGCATGGGTCAGTGCCTCGGGCATGTCGGTAATCCGCGTCCACGTATTGGTGGATGGGTTGTAGACATCTGAGCGTCTGGTTGCCTGGAGGCTTGCGTTGATGAATCCACCAAAGACGTACAGCTTGCTATTTGCCACGGCACCCTGGGCTTCGAAACGCGCAATCGGTGACCCGGCAACTGTACTCCAGGTGAATGTCGTCAACCCTGTCGTGTTTGTGGATGTGAAAGTTGCATTGAGGACCTGCGTGCCGCCCCCGCTGAGCGATAGTCTGGCAGTAATGGTGTGTGACCCGTTAACGACTGTTGCTGTGTTAAAAGGCTGAGCCCCGCCGGATGAGGCGGTCCCGGCAAAATCGTGTGGGCTCTCCTTCTCCATCCTGATCGGAGGGTCGCTCATGTCCGGGTCGTCCAGGAAAAACTGAACCTGAGAAACTCCACTACTGGGAGAAGTAAAAACATAGATGTTACCGGAGACGTTCTGTCCTGAGAGGGGTACCGACGAGGAGCGATTGGGCGAAGTGCTCATTGGCAGAGTGTATGAGGTCTGGGCTTGACCGGAGCCTATCTTAATGACTAGACCCACGCCTAAAGAGATGCAAAGCAGTATGCTCGCTATGAGCAAAGAACGGTTGAGGTTTGACACGATGATAGAGATCCTTTAACCCGAGAGAGAAGGTAAGGACGGACGTCGGAGTGTTGTGCAAATTGCAAAAGAGATAGCTCTTTATTTGCCACAGAAACAACGCGCAGAGTATTCTGGACCTGCTTGGCTATACGAATATCAATTAGCTATGCGCTCATAGTACCAAGAAATTTGCCCAAATATCATCTAAGTGGCTGTACATATGCCGCCCGGCAGGGATTCTATTTGGGTGTCAAGCATTAAAGTGCCTGGGCCTGGGCATTGATGTCGAGGCCCGCAGGTCTTTCTCAGCCAATTGGTGTAGGCTATCTGTCATCTGGTTCAGGAGCGCTCACCTCGGTAGAGGCGGGTGTGCCACGGTACGTCGTCTTAGTCGGAGCTGCACCGCTCTTTGCGTTACCGGTGCTAGAAAAGATTTTCTCACCGATTGGACCTGCCACCGGAGACTTGCGTGCCTGCGGCAATGAAGGGAGCACAACCCAGCTGGCGCTTACCGGGTCGTACGCCGTCACATCCGCCGAGGGCTGATTGCCGTTGAGGGTACCGCCGATGGCAAAGATGTAACCATCTTTTAGAAAGGTTGAGGAACTGATGTGTCCTCGCGGTGCCGGTAGCTCTGCGGCACGGGTCCAGTCATTTGCTGAGGGGTCGTAGATGTCCACCTGATCCTGGTTACCGCTTTGTTCGTCTCGGCCGTGCTGACCACCGACAGCATAGAGCACAACTCCATTGGTCGCAGCACCCAGGTGGTTGCGTGGATTGGGCAGAGGAGCAAGGCCTGACCAGGTTGTTCCACCATCGAGGGACAATTTGTAGTGCTCGCCGCGGTCAACCTCGTCGGTCTGGCCCGCAGAACGGGTGGCACCGCCGAAGAAATGCAAATTCCGGCCCAGACGTGCTGCCGCTCCGGCACCTCGGGTTACCGGAAGTGAGGGAGCCGCGCTCCAGGAGTTGGTGGGAATAGAGTATTTCCAAACATTGGGGGTGCTCGGTCCCGGGTGATCGCCTACGTAGCCGCCCACCAAGTAAATCGTCTGTCCATCCACGACCACGGCCGAGTGCGTCAGGGGCTCGGGCATGTCAGCTATCTGTGTCCACGAATCGGTAGATGAGTCGTACACATCCGAGCGACTGGTCGCCTCAAGGCTCGAATTGATGAATCCGCCAAAGACGTAGAGCCTATCGTCCACCGTCACTCCCTGGGCTTCGAAGCGCGATATCGGCGACGGGGCAGCGGTGCTCCAGGTGTATGTGTCAAGTTCGGAAATATTGTCGACGTCAAAGGTTGCATTGAGAACCTGTGTAGCGCCATCGAGCAGGATAATCTTAGCTGTGATTGTGTGCGATCCATCAACAACTGTTGCCGTATCAAAAGGGTTAGCCGTGCTGGATGTTCCCCCAGCAAAATCGTAGGGCTTGACGTTCTCCGTCTTCCTGGGAGGACCGCTCATGTCCGGGTCGTCGAGAAAAAAGAGAACTTGTAAGACGTTGCTGTTAGGAGAGCTGAACACATAGATGCTTTCCGAGACACTTTTCCCTGTCAGGGCGACGGGGTTGGAGCGGCTTGGTGAGCTGCTCATCAACAGGTTATAGGCAGTTTGCGCAGAGACTGAGCAGACTTGTAGCAGTAAGCCAGCACAGAGACACACAGAAAAAAGTGCACCCATGAAGAATGGGCGACGATTAGAAGCTCGCATTAGAAGGACCCCCTTGAACTAAAAACTTGGGTTGGCGAAAATGTGGCCTGTTGCTATTGCAATACAGACTTGCAACGTGAGCTATCTCACGTTTGCCTAATAATAGAAATATCAGGATGGCTACCCATCCACAGTAACAGGAAACGTACAGAAGTAATGCCCAAGCTTTTCTAAAAAGTTTGCGATCGAGAAGATCTTTATGAATTGCTGAACAACTGTTTAAAAATTGGTTATGAAGTTACCTGGGCAATCTGACTGAATCATCGGTGAAATCTGCTTATGCAAGAACTTGCCTAACATAATAAGCAGTACATAAGGTAGTTTTAGTCACCGAGAATTCAGGATGTACACTTTTCTAGTCGACTAGCTTGCGAGTGCCGTTGCACGTTCCACGAGCGCTGCCGCTGTCAGACCGTTGAATGCCATTACCTCGGCTGGGCTTGCCGTCGTTTCTCCGCGTTTCCAGGCAAAGATGTCCCGGTGGGCGACCGTCGTCCGCAACAGGATAGGTTCAAGCACCGCACTCGCACCCCCGGTTACCCCAAGCAGGACGTCACCGCCAAAAAGAGCCGCAAACCCGGTGTCGTCGAGAAAATCCCCGTCCGGTTCAGAGCAGGTCTGCCACGCAACGTCGGTGGGACGATAAAGGCGCCTGGGATTGACAACCGAGACAATCCGCGTGCCGAGTCCCTGGGACTCCAGGTGCGTGGCAGCTTCGAAGACCGGAATGAGCATCATATCCCCTACCACGGCGAAGACGACCATCTTGCGACCTGCCACCTCCCGGAGAACAACTGCCCCGTCCTGGAGCGCCTGGCGGGCCTGGGCAACGGTAGTCCGAACCGGTAGGGGGGATTTGCTCGCGGTGATGACGATGCCCTTGTTGTAGGTCTGAAGCGACCACTCGTATGCCACCTGGATACCGTTGGCATCGGTGGGAAAGAGCGTGAAGATGTTGCCGTTGCGCAGCATGGCGGCGAAGTAGGCTTCAATCTCAGGGCGTTGGTGCGTCCAGCCATTGCGACCCTGCTCCAGTGCCCCGGCGGTAAAGAGGGTGAGCGTGGACGGAGTCGGACGGCGCAACTCGGCCATTGCCTGGGTCACCGTCTGCCAGATAGGTAGACCGTTGACTGCAAAAGACTCGTAGGAACACCACAGCGAACGGCTGCCCATCAAGGCCAGGGCTGCCGCGAGCCCGGCACAGGCATCCTCGCTCAGGGGCTCGTAGACCTGACCGGCGGGATTCTGGTTGTACAGGGGATCAGGGGTTGGATGGATGATTTGCAGAGCCTGGTTAATGTTGCCGATCCCCGAGGCTTCGTTGCCGTCGGCGTTGGAGACAAGGTAACCCGAATCCATCTGGCCGACCTTTGCAACTAGACGGCCCATCGCCGTGGTCGAAACCTTTGGCTCGCCACCCACGGCAAATTCTTCCAGGGGTAACTCTGCCAACTCCGGTAGAGGCAGGACTGATTCAGTGACAGATGTCTGCCCTGACGGACCGCCACCGGCGTGTTCAAAATTGGCGCGGACCAGTTGCCAGGCAGCCGGGGTCAGGGCACGCTTTTGCAAAGCAGCGACGATCTCGGGGTTATCCAGCGTGTGGTAGGCGTAGAGGTTGTGAGATTTTGCTCCGCGGGCGTGTACGCCTGCCCCTTTAAGCTGTTTGAGGATGAGGACGGTCAGTTTGCCGCCGAGGGCTGATTGGGCGGCTTTGTGGGCTGCCGCGAGGACGGCCCCGGTAAAAGCGAGCCGTTGCTCGAATGAAAAGAGCGTGCTATCGACGTAATCGCCCGTTTGTTGCTGGTCATCGAAGTCCCTCGCATCGATGAGGATGACTTCCTCAAAGCCGTGCGCCCGCCAGTAGGCGGTCATGTACTGGCTGGACTGGGTGGAGACCATGCTGTGGTGCTCCTGGCTGTAACCATTCCAGACCAGGACGGGCAGAAAATTGGTCACCCTGGGAAAGGCGGTGTGGAAGTGGGCCATGGAACTGAGCACGTAGGGCTCTCCCATCCCCCCGTCGCCGATCGTGAACGGGAAGAGTGTACCGGGATGCAGGCGGGCCGCCGCCATGGCAAAATGCTGTCCCTGACCGAGTGGACCGGCCGGAGCGAGAATACCGGGGATGAAACCGGATAGGTGGCCAAGCAGGCCGTGCCTTTCACGGTAACGCTCGCGTAGTTGGGTGACGGTCTCGATCCCCATCGCCTCAAGCGAACGATCCAGGAACATGGCGCTATAAAAGCCCGGAGCGTGGTGACCAACCTCGGTGAGAATATTTTTGTGCCCCAGCATGACCAGTGAGGCGTAGGCCTCCACGCAACTGGCAAAACCGCCCGGGTGGCCTGAGGCTTTGCTCGCGGTAATTTGCAAAGTGAGGTAGCGCAGGGCGTCGGCGGCCAGCAGTGTTTGGAAGATAGCTCGGCGGTCGGCGGGGTCGGGGATCGCTGTACTTCCTCCGGCAATCACCGGTGACTGTCCGTCGGTCTCGATACCGGGCATGTCCTCGCCGAAATACTGAATGCCTTCGCAAAAGGCGGGCACGGTGGACGTGGGCTGGGCTGCGACACTCATGTTGACTCCCTTATTAACGCGGTAGTACTGGTTTGATTGAGCGGATCGAATAATCGAGCAGTTCCATCGGATGCAGGACAGAAACCTCTCTGCCCTGCAAACTCAGATGTTTGCTGATTTGCATGGCACAACCGGGGTTTGGGGAAGCGATGACACGAGCACCGGTCCTGAGCAGGTTCGTGACCTTTTGCTGGCCCAACTCATCGGCAATCTCGGGCTGGAGGATATTGTAGACCCCGGCGCTCCCACAGCACAGGGCTGCGTCGATGGGTTCACGCAACCTGATACCGGGGATTTGTTTCAAGAGCTGGCGCGGTTGCTGAGAGATCTTCTGACCGTGCAGCAGGTGGCAGGCATCCTGGTAGACCACATCGAGCGGCCCGTCACTCAAGGGCGAGAGTTCGGTGGTCAGACCGATGTAATGGAGGAATTCCTGGACATCACGGACACTGGCTGCGAACTGCTGTGCCCGGTCGCGGTATTGGGGGTCGTCCTTGAGGATGTGACCGTATTCCTTGAGGGTATGACCGCAACCGGCGGCATTGATAATTACCGCGTCCACCCCGGTACCCTCAAAGCTGTCGATCATCTGGCGGGCGAGAGTCTGGGCCTGGGCTTCCTGGCCCTGGTGCTGTGGCAGGGCGGCACAGCAGCCTTGCACTTTGGGAATAACCACCTCGCAACCGTTCGCTGCCAGTACACGTGCTGTAGCCGCATTGACGTGACTGAAGAACAGACGTTGGACACAACCGAGGACGAGGCCGACCCGGTAGCGACGCGTCCCCTGAGCCGGGATCAACTCCGGCAGTTCGTCGCGGAACGCACCCGGCGGTACGGCGGGCAGGATCGATTCCATGGCCGCGAGTCGGGGTGAGAGTTTCTTAAGGAACCCCGTGGAGCGGATCAGTTTTTGAAGCCCCAGCTTTTGGTAGGGGACGAGGGCGAGGAGCAATGGACGCAGACGCCCAGGGTAGGGCAGCAGCGTGAAGATCAGTTTGCGCAGAATCTGGTCTGGAAGGCTGCGCGTGAAGTTGCGCTCAATCTGGGGCCGCATGGCGGCAATGAGCTCGTCGTAATGCACCCCGGACGGGCAGGTGGTGACGCAGGCAAGGCATCCCAGGCATGAATCAAAATGCTGAACTGTTTTCTCGCTCAGGGGGATTTTGCCCTGCTCGATGGCATCCATTAAATAGATGCGGCCCCTGGGCGAGTCCATTTCTGTCCCGAGGACCCGGTAGCTCGGGCAGGTAGAAAGGCAGAAACCGCAGTGGACACACGCGTCGATCAAACTGGGGTCGGGGGGATGTTTGGGGTCGAAACCGCTCGGTTGCACAGGATGCGGGTGAGTCTCCACTAAATACCTCCGACAAAACGCCCTGGACTGAGAATATTTTCCGGGTCGAACTGTTGCTTGACACGGCGCATCACTCCCAGGGCATTGCCAGTGTAGCCCCAGACATCGAACTGCTGCTTGAAGGCCGGGGACGCTTCAAGGACGCTGAGAAACCCGGCCTGGCTCTCGCAATACGCTCGTATTCGGGCGACTGCCTTTGCACATTCGGCGTCAGGCCCGAATCTCAAGACAGCGAGGCCACTACCCGCGTACACGATGCCCGAGGAGGCAAGACCGTACTCGGCGGAGACAGTATCGAGGGTGTCAAGCAACTCGACCGACCGGGCAGGCAAAACTCCGGCCTTGCAGAGGACTACATTCGGCCCCGGAACCGCGCTACGGAGGTGCTCGTGTAGCCGGTGCTCAAACCGTGTGTCTGCTAAAATTGTCCCCTCGGCCCCCCAGGCTCGTCCCACCTCCAGGCACAAACCGCACTGTTTATCGACGCTTGCGCTGAGCCCCGTGAACCCCACCGCGAGCCCCAATCCCGGAGCAATGTCCAGACGCGCCACAGTCGAGCTAGAAAGTACATCCAGGCCACTTGGGGTCAGTGCCGAGGTACGCAAAGTGAGGCAAACCCCGGCAATTGCCTCGACCGTGCCGCTAAGCAGGACTGTCCTGGACGCCTCCGCGAGTGGGTAGAGGCGCAAGGTCATCTGAGTCACGATGCCCAATGTCCCGTAGGAACCCGTGAGCAACTTCATCAGGTCGTAGCCCGCTACATTCTTGACGACCCTTCCCCCGGCCTTGGCTATTTTGCCATCGGCCCGCACCAGGGAGAGTCCCAGACATAGATCCCGCACTCCACCGTGGCGTTGGCGCAGTGAGCCCGTATCGGCAGTGGCAAGCACCCCTCCGAGGCTCGCCGACTCCCGGTAGGCGGGATCAAGAGCGATGAACTGGCCTGCCGCTGCCAGGCTTTTCTCTAAATGCGTGAACCGCATGCCCGCCTCGACGGTAACCGTCAGGTCTCCAACCGCGTGTTCGATGAGACGGTCGAGGCGCTCGGTACTTACAACCAGGTCGATCCCGCGTGCGAGTCCACCCCAACCAAGTTTGCTTGCCTGTCCCGTGGGCAGGACCCGCCACCGGTTGCGGTGCGCACAGGCCATGATTTCTGCTAGTTCCTCGGGCGTGCGCGGGTAGACCACGCACTCAACCTGGCTGTCCGGCTCGACCGCGAGAGCTATCCGGGCTTGCAAATCCGTCGCGAGAGCACTGTAAGGGTAGACCTGCCCGGCGACGATACGCTCCAGTTCCCGGACAATAGTTCCGCTCGCCCTCGTGACCACGCTCAGAAACGCTCCACCGACGACAAGGTCGGTCGGGCACCTTCACCGCAAGTGCGCGGAGTCGGGAAGAGCTTGCCGGGATTTGCCAGTCCCCGCGGGTCGAAGGCCCGGCGCACCCATTGCATGGTTTCTAGATCTGCCTCTGTGAACATCTCGGGCATGTAGCAGCGTTTGTCGGCACCAATACCGTGCTCGCCCGAGATGCTACCGCCAACCCGCACACAGAGCTTGAGAATCTCGCCGCCCAGTTGTTCGACCTGGTGAAGCGCACCCGGAACGGCATTGTCATAGAGGATCAGTGGATGCAGGTTGCCATCGCCCGCGTGAAAGACGTTGGCGACGGGGTAGCCGTATTGCTGGCCCAGTTGCTCGATTTGTTCGAGCACGTACTGGAGTTTGGTGCGGGGGATGACCCCGTCCTGAACGTAGTAATCCGGGCTGAGCTGACCCATGGCGGCAAAAGCTGCCTTGCGGCCTTTCCACAGTTTCAGGCGTTTTTCAGGGTCAGTGGCAATCTTGAGACTGCGGGCTCCATTTTTGAGACACAGTTGCTCGACCTGACGACTGTTTTCTTCCACTTCGACCGCGAGCCCATCGAGTTCGACCAGCAAAATCGCTCCCGCATCTCGGGGATAGCAGTTGGTGGCGACCACGTTCTCAACCGCATTGATGCTCAGGTTGTCCATCATCTCCATCCCGGCGGGAATGATCCCGGCCCCGATGATGTCTGAAACCGCCCCCCCCGCCGCCTCCACGCTTACGAAGTCAGCCAGCAGAACGTGAATAGTCTCGGGCACTTTGAGAATCTTGAGCGTGATCTCGGTTGCAATACCAAGCGTGCCCTCCGAGCCCACGAACACGCCTGTCAGGTCGTAACCGGGCATCTCGGGCCGGCCGCCCACATCGACAATCGTGCCGTCCGGCAACACCAGTTTGAGGCCCAGGACGTGGTTGGTGGTCACCCCGTACTTGAGACAATGAACACCACCCGAGTTCTCGGCCACATTGCCGCCAATCGAGCAGATAATCTGGCTGGAGGGGTCCGGGGCGTAGTAGAACCCGGCACCGCTGACGGCCTGAGTGACCCAACTATTGATGACGCCCGGTTGGACGACGACCTGCTGGTTCTCGAGGTCCACCTCCAGGATCTCGCGCATGCGGGATGTGACGATCAAGACGCACTGCTCGACCGGTAAAGCACCTCCTGAAAGTCCCGTACCCGAGCCGCGGGCGACGAAGGGAATGTTTTCCGAGTGA
>JACMIX010000288.1 GCA_014380935.1 Gloeobacterales cyanobacterium ES-bin-141
CGGGGACGGTCAGGAATCTGCTGGATGGACGGGTGGAATTGGTGGCGGAAGGCGAAAAGCGGGAATTAGAAGAGTTTTTGCAGGCCATTCGCGATTCGGGTGGACGCGGCTTCAGCGTCGTGGACCTCAACGGCAACATCCTCTACGACGTGGGCTCAGACCTCGAAGCTGAGGCGATCCGGCGCGGCCACTACCCCGAGGGGCGTTCTGAAAATCGCGGCATCGAGGCGGAAGGCGGCACCGTCGCAACATTCGGATCGACTCCGTTCGCATTTATCGCCTCGGAGCGGGGTAGTTTCCTATCGATTTACGATATCAGCGACCCGAGGGCACCCCGTTTCATGCAGCTTCTGCCCACGGGTGTCTCTCCGGAAGGTGTCCTTGCCATTCCGCAACGAGGACTTATCTTGACCTCCAACGAAGTGGACGGCACCATCGACATCTTTGAGGCCACCAACAATCGTTACGTTCCACCCCGGACTCAGCCTACTGTCAAGAGCCTGAGCACTTCGTTACCCTGGAATGCGTTTAGCGGACTTGCCAACGGTCCGGGTAACCGCCTGTATGCCGTGCCTGATCAAGCCCTGAGCCCCTCACGCATCTTCACACTGCGGTTGCAGGGACCCCGCGCCCTGGTTGAGTCGGCCCTTGGCCTGACCAAGGACGGTATCCCGGTAAGCTACGACCTCGAGGGCGTGGCTGTGAATCCGGGGGGAGGCTTCTGGCTTGCAAGTGAAGGAGAGGCAGGTAACGACCCGCCTAACCTGCTCATCCGAGTAGATGCAAAGGGTCAGGTTCAGCAAGAAGTGACCGTTCCACCGAACGTTGCTGCCCTCGTGACCGACTCCGGTTTTGAGGGTGTGGCTGTCAATGAGACGGGCTCCGTGGTCTACACGATACTCCAGCGTGAACTGGAGGGTGTAAGTGGGTCTGTACTTGTGGGAGCTTACAACGTCGCGGAGGGAAGCTGGACTGCCTACAAGTATCTCCTGGACCCGGTTCCGGCAGATGTAGAGGATGCCTGGGTGGGTCTGAGCGAGATTACCTACTTGGGTAATGAGAGCTTTGCCGTTATCGAGCGCGACAACCAGGCTGCGGGCGATGCTCGGGTGAAGCGCATCTACTCGTTCAGCCTTCAGGGGCTAGCTCCCGGGGCGACAATCGCCAAGCAGTTGCGCGTCGATTTGCTCTCCCAGTTCGGCTACGACCTGGAGAAGATCGAGGGGCTCACCCTCAAGCGCGGCAGCGCCTGGGTAGTTAACGACAACGACGGAGCAGGCGAGACGCGCCTGCTCAATATCGGGCCGTTGCCTTAGACATGCGCGGCCGGTTGTTGTTTGAAGACATCGTCGAGAGGGACTTCCAGGGCATCAATGAACTTCGTCCAGAAGTTCAGGGTGCTGATAACGGCGGTCAACTCGACGATGTCTACATCGCTGTAGTGGGCTTTGAGACGCTCGAACAACCCGTCGGTCACCATGGTCGAAGGCACTGTGATGCGCTCGGCATACTCAAGGGCGACCTTTTCGGATTCGCTGAACAGGTCGCTAGTCGCGTAGCGGACGAGGGCGCGAATTTTCTCCTCATTGGTACCGAGTTTATGCAGCATATAGGTGTGCATGGGCACGCAGTAGTCGCGGCAGGCGTTGATCTGGGCGATGCGCAGGCTGATGAGTTCTTTGAGTTCGTCGGAGAGGCTGTCGCTGTGCTGGTGAATGGCCCCGTACAGGTTCATCACCGCCCGCATGATTTGGGGACGGTGAGCCAGGACCTTGAGCGGGTTCAGTTCTGTTCCATACATCTCCCGCAGACTTTTGTAGACGGTTTGAATCTGTTTATCTGCATTCTGGGCCTCGACAGGTGAAATCCGCATGGGAAAGCCTTTTAGAAGTCAAAGTCTCCCCATAGTAACGAAAGCTGCCAGACCGGACTAGTGCGAGCAATACATCTGGGCAAAGGTTAGGATCGTTGAGGAGCTAACGGTTTTCACATGTCGAATACACTGCTGCATGTCCCGGGACTGGTGGATACCCACGTTCACATCAACTTTGAAACCTTCGAGGCAGATATAGAAATGGTTGCCCGTGACTGGCGCGAGGCCGGAGTCGTGCAGCTTGTCCACTCTTGCGTCGAGTTGGCGGACTTTCCGGGTATGCAGAGCCTGGCCGCGCGCTTTCCGGAGCTTCACCTTGCGGTCGGTCTGCACCCACTCGACGCCCATAAATGGGACACGACCACTGCGAACCAGATTCGCGCCTGTGCAGTGGCGGGGCCGCGGGTGGTTGCTATCGGTGAAACAGGACTCGATTTTTTCAAAGCGCAGAACCGGGAGCAGCAAGAAGAGGTATTCCGGACCCAGATTGCCATCGCGCAAGAACTGGACCTGGCAGTCATCATCCACTGCCGGGACGCGGCTGAGGCTGTGCACCGTGTTTTGACTGAAGTTGGGCCGGTGCGGGGGGTGATGCACTGTTGGGGTGGAACTCCCGAGGAGACGCGCTCCTTCGTCGAGCTGGGAATGTACGTAAGCTTCAGTGGCATTGTGACCTTTAAGAATGCCGGTCTGCTCCAGCAATCGGTGCTCGAAGTCCCCGACCACCTGTTACTGATCGAGACCGACTGTCCTTTCCTTGCCCCGGTACCCCGGCGCGGCAAGCGCAACGAACCGGCCTTCGTCGCCTATGTGGCTCAGAAGGTAGCTGAATTGCGCGGTCGAACCAGCGAGGAGATTGCCGGTTTGACGGGCGCAAATGCCCGAAGATTATTTCGTTTGCCAGCCCCTTGAACTATTGGCGTTCTTCTCTTGAGAGAACATTTCACCTAGACATCATCGGGATCGATTCCTTGCTCTCGCAAGCGTTGAGCCAAACGCTCCGCCCGTTGCTGCTGCATATCTGCCCGTTGTTGCCCTTGGTCGGCACGTTGTCGCTCTTGGTCGGCACGTTGTTGCTCTTGATCAGCACGTTGTTGCTCTTGATCAGCACGTTGTTGCTCTTGGTCGGCCTGGTGCTGCCGTTGCTGGGCGATTTCTTCGGTGGTGAGCAGGCGAGTGCCTGTCCGGTCATACCAGTACAGCCACTCGCGCAGGCGACCACGGTACTTCCCGCGTCCACGTCCTATTCCCAGGCCAATCTCCTCCATCCACACAGGTTCGCCCGAGCGCAGTACGTAGGCTCCCTCGATCAGTTGGTACACTTCCAGGGGCCGTCTTTTGCGCCGACGGCGCGGGTTGTAGATGACGTAGTAAAGGGCTCCCAATCGGGCATATTCCTGCTGCTTCTGCTCGTACTCTCCCCGGTACGTCCTGGAGACGATCTCAATCACGAGGATTGGGGGAATTCCGTCTTCTTCCCAGAGTACGTAGCTTAGACGCCCCTCTTCACTGATGAAGCGCTCCACGCCCAGACTCAGAAAGCCGTCCGGAACGATGGCAGGCTGACCAGGAGCGTGGTAAATGCCCATGTCGGTGGCGAAGTACCAGTCGAGGCGCTCTTCCCAGATAACGGACAGGATTTCTTCAAGCAGGTTTGGAACCAGATTTTGAAGCTCGTTGTCCACGGGAGTTTCATCAGAATCGAGTAGTTCCTCTGAGGAGGGCATACACAGCCGCAAATCGTACTCTGCCATAGCTGTCAGTCCAGGAGTCATCCGCTCCATCCTAGTCAACCTCGGCTGTCATATCTACTTGTGACCGGCTATACGGACTTGTTGACTGCCAGACAGCGGATGTAGTCCAGTTGAGAATATATTTCCCTCAAGAACAGCGCTTCTACTTCGCAACCATATGCATATCAATGAGTATGTCGTTAAAGTAGCCAGCCGCTGCAACCTCAACTGCAGCTACTGCTACATGTATCACCATGCCGACCAGTCCTATCTTTCCCAACCGCTACTGATGTCTGAACAGGTGGTTCGTGCAGCGGCGGAGCGCATTCAGGCGCACCGGACAACAGCAGCGCATCCCTACGTTCATATCTATCTGCATGGTGGGGAGCCGCTGCTATTTGGCAAGGAGCGGCTTGCCCACTTCGCCCAGACGTTTGCGGAAGTACTGGGCGAGGATTATCACCTCGGTTTGCAGACGAACGGTGTCCTGCTCGATAAGGAGTGGGTTGAACTGCTAGAC
Organism: Gloeobacterales cyanobacterium ES-bin-141; assembly: GCA_014380935.1. GTDB lineage: Bacteria > Cyanobacteriota > Cyanobacteriia > Gloeobacterales > Gloeobacteraceae > JACMIX01. Next base: position 4,127 of record JACMIX010000288.1, read on the forward strand.
CAATTCAACATTGGTGTCGGGATTAGCATCGATGGACCGGCGCTTCACCACGACCGCAACCGTGTGGATCATCGCGGTGAGGGCTCCCACGCCCAGGTCGAGCGTGCCGTTCGCCTGCTGCAATCGAGCGAGGCGGGACGCCGCATTTTTCAGGGAGTTATCGCGGTCATCGACCTCGCCTGCCCACCCGAAACACTCTACGCTTACTTTCGCGGGCTCGGGTTGCTGAAGTTCAACATCCTGCTGCCGGACAACAACTGGGAGTACCTACCACCGACACCTATAGATAGCGTGGCTTCCTACGGTGAGTACCTGACCCGCTTTTTCGATTGCTGGCTCGAGGAAGACAACCCGGAGGTAAAAATTGCCTTTATAGAAAATGCAGTCCGGTTGCTCCTCGGACAAAAGATTACAGATGCCTTCTGGGGACTTGAGCCGGTGCGTATAGCAGTCATCGAGACGGACGGTTCACTTGAGCCGGTGGATTACTTGAAGATCTGTGCGGAGGGCATTACCAAACAGGGGTTGAATGTCCTGCACGACCCAGTGGAGCGCCTGGTTCAGACCG
>JACMIX010000289.1 GCA_014380935.1 Gloeobacterales cyanobacterium ES-bin-141
CGCCATCCCCGTCCAGGTCCCCGACTGTGACAGAGGTGGGATTACTTCCAGTAGCAAAGTTCTGAGGAGCGGCAAAGCTCACCTGCGCCTGGACTGGAGTAGTAGATAGCCCAACTGTTGCCGCCAGACCCAGGACTGCAAGACTCGTTGCGGTGCCTCGGCTCATTTCCCTCAATCGACTGAGACCTGAGCGCACATGGGACAAAGATATACTCAAGTGCGAAGCTGCACGACTGACTTTCACAGTAGTTCTCCTCGGAGGGTTATGAGCAAAGTTGGACGCGGGCTGATCATATACGTAAAACCCGTTATACACGGGTATAGCTGAGCACCCAGCTGAGGCATCGTTGTTCAGGTGCTCCTGGACTGGTCTCAGGCATGCTCACGAGTAAAGCGGTTATCGGCTTGCGTGTCAGGCTCTTTACAACTTGATTGGAGCGTAGCCTGATGAAGCGTCTTACTCTGCTTGGCTTGTGCGGACTCCTGTTTGCCCCGGCATGTTGTGCTGGGTTCGAGCAGGCACACTTTGTTACATTGTAAAGCTTGAAACCTTTGCCCCAAGAGGATTTCAGAAATGTTCATTCATGAACCGTTTTGCTTTTAGATCGGAACATCCAGTGCTAGTCGCAGTATTTGACTACCTTTGACCAGGTACCCGTTTAGAGCTTGAAAAGCTACCACTGGAGTACCTGGTACTTAAACTCCTCGCGTAGCGAACCATCTGGGTCAGTTCCTCCCATGCTCTCTCAAACTGGTCATCGGGCCGCACGTCATCTTTTCTGACCGAGGCAAATTCCACCCTGGGTTGGATTGTTCGCGTCCTGTGCGTAGATAAGGTCGGGTTGTAGCCCGGAAACAACTGATGACAGACGAACTCAATCAAGGTGACAGGGTCGAGTGGAGTACTTCGCAGGGTAAGACAACTGGCGTGGTCGTCAAGAAGCTCACTTCACCCATCAATATCAAAGGGCACCATGTGGCAGCCTCGAAAGACAATCCCGAGTACCTCGTCGAGAGTGACAAGACTGGTGCCCAGGCAGCCCACAAGCCTGGTGCACTCAAGAAAATCAAGGATTGAGCGGTGATGAGCGAAGACACCACTTCAGTTGCAAAAGAGTTCCACAAGGTCATCAATATGGCACCTGAGGAACTGGAGTCCTGGCTTTCCACCGACGAGTCGAGGACCGTCGGTCAGAAAGATTCAGAAGAAGCGGAATCGACCGGGCACAAGTCTGGCCGACATATTGTCAAGCTACTGCAAAGCAAGTCGGCAGACTATAGCGAGGATGACCTCCCTCAGATGAAAAGAGTCATCAGCTACGTTCACAGGCATGGAGCTCAGCGGCCCTCAGGCGATATCGAGCACACGCGCTGGCGATACTCTCTGATGAACTGGGGTCATGACCCGCTCAAGTAAAGGCCCCTGCACTCTATTTCGGTTGCTGACGCAAGGGAGAATAGGGAGAACGAAAGTAGGGCGACGGTGGCTCGGGTATTACCTGGCAGTCCTGGCGCTTCATGCGCCTGACAACCAGAATGTACTCGATAGCCACGTTGTCACGCTTGGTCCGCCAGGTGCTGATCTCATTTGATAGTGACTTGATTTGTTCCTCTGACACCACGGGATCAGGAATCATCCGGCCTAGCTCGGACTGCTTACTTTGGATGTGGCGGTTAATAACTTGAAATTGCTGGACAAACTGACGCTCCATGTCAGCCTGGCTGCAGACGTTCCCGGCGTAGGCTGCGGTACATCCGAGGCCCCACAAGCTTAGACAAAGCAGTAAACACCAATTTGCACGGATAAGCCAATTCGGTCGCCAAGCAGTCTTGTGCTCGCGGGAAGTAGACGGCCGGTGCATACCGGTTTCAGGGTTTGATTGGCGAAGTGAGGCGGTCATATTCGTCGAAAGTCGGAGCGGGTGCTTCTGTAGCAAGCAGTATCTGATAAGGATTTACTCCTGCTTCGTCCTGGAGTATGTAAGTGCGGGCTACCTCAAGGTAAGGCTGTTCGCGGCTCAACCCATCTGTTTGGGCATCGTCTACGACAGGTGGCAGCTGTGCCTGCTGCACGGGCTCCAGGAGCGACTGTGGCCAGAAGCCTAAAACCGCCAGGGCTACAGCGGCGGCGGCGGCTACCCCCCCCCCGAACCAGCGGCGCGACAGACTGATCTGCTGCAAAACTCGGTCTGCCAGCTCAGAATCAGAAGTAGGCGGAACCAGACGTGCAAACTCCTGGTTTAACCGGGACAGATCCTGGTAGATCTGCTGGGCCTCCGGGTCGCGTTCAAGCCACTGCTCGACTTGCTGCTTCTGAGGGCCGGACAGTTCTCCGTCAAGGTAGGCGCTGATTTGTTCGAAGCGTTGCTCGTCCATGGTAGTTCCGTATTATTTTCACGCTTCTAGTGATTGTTCATGTAGGCGTTGAGCCGCAGTTGCAGGCGACGGCGTGCCCGGGCAATGCGTGATTTGACCGTACCCACCGAGATACCCATCGTCTCGGCAATTTCTTCGTAGGCCATTCCGTTGATCTCGCGCAGCATGATGGTGGCGCGGAAAGCCTCCGGCAAATCAGTGATTGCCTCGTGCAACTGCTCGTAGAATTCGCGCGTGGCAAGGTGTTCGTCCGGTCCCGGGGCAACGGCCGCAAGCTCCCAATCAAGCTCCCCATCGCTGGTCTGAATCGGTGCATCCAGCGACAACGGTGTCTGAGTACGGCGACGGCGGCGTAGTTCGTCGTAAAACAGGTTGGTCGCGATGCGACTCACCCAGGAGCGGAATTTTTCGGGCTCTTTGAGGCGTTTGACGTAGCGATAGACGCGGATCCAGACCTCCTGAGACAGGTCTGAGCGGTCTTGCCAGTCCGGGGCAAGGTGATAGAGCAGACGCTCAATGTGAACCTGGTGCCTGCGCAGCAACTCGGCGAAGGCTGCCCGGTCAGGGGAAAAACCTCTCTGGCAGAGCAGGACAAGTTCGTGGTTGGTGAGTTTGTGCAGGGGAGGCACTAGGCCCTCTCTGGATGTCGCATCGGGGACGCTGGACCAGTCAAGCGACAGGCTGTTGTTCATTGAGGAGGTTACCGGGGAAACTACTTGCTGTAAACACCCAACCATGCTCTGAGCCTTGCTCAGGCAAATGGAGACTACAATCGTTTGCCTAGACGCTCATCCCTACCTCTCAGTTCCTCAAGTATGACCGAGACGACGTGGGAGACTCTGCGCGAAAACGCAAAGCTCACGGGCCTTGCAGCGGGGCAGTAAAATAGGACGACGCACTATCAAAAGCCATGGCGAGAAAAAGCCGCGCCGCATCCAGACCCGACTCAACTCCCCGTAAACCCACTGTGGGCAGGGCTGCCAGAAGTTCTGAGCAACCCATCATCCCAGCTGCTGTCAACCGGCGCATCCTGGGCCGGATCTTGCTGCTGTCTGGGGTACCCTTCCTGCTGGCCTTTATCACCTTGCCCGTGGCCTACTGGCTGATTAAGAGTCAGCAGTTTCCATTACCCAATGTGGCGGTGTTGCTGGTCAACCTGGGCTTTTTCGGTCTGAGCGTATTCGGCATTACCTACGGACTGCTGTCGGCTTCCTGGGAACCTAGCGAAAAGGGGACTCTCCTGGGTATCAAAGAGTTCAAGCAGAA
>JACMIX010000290.1 GCA_014380935.1 Gloeobacterales cyanobacterium ES-bin-141
TACCCGGACTGGCAAAGATACCCGAGCCGATAATGGTTCCGACAATTAGAGCCGCCCCATCGATGAACGACATCGAACGGCGCAGGCCAGCGGATTTTAGATCCATGCACAAATACTTGTTGCGGTTCCACCGAGTTTAGCGGACCGCGGCTCGGGAGCGTACAAACGGCCGACCCACTACCTCGGCAATCGGGGCAAGATTGTCAACCACTGCGTCGAACTGATCCGGGGTAAGGCACTGGGGGCCATCAGACAGTGCGCGTCCGGGCTCCGGATGGACCTCGATCATCAGCCCGTCCGCACCGATGGCAAGGGCTGCCTTGGCGGTTGCTTCGACAAATTGCGACACGCCCGTGCCATGACTTGGATCGACGATTACCGGCAGGTGCGTCAAGGTGCGCAGGACTGCGACCGCGACCAGGTCCAGGGTATTGCGGGTGTACTGGTTATCAAAGGTTCGGATGCCCCGTTCGCACAGAATCACGTTCGGATTACCGGCGGCGAGAATATATTCGGCGGCAAGCAACCACTCGTCGATCGTGGCGCTGAAAGCCCGTTTGAGGAGCACAGGACGCGGTTGCTGTCCAGCTTTTTTGAGCAACGCATAGTTTTGCATGTTGCGCGCTCCGATCTGGACGATGTCGGCTACCTCTGCAACCATCTCAAGGTCCGAGGTGTCCATGACCTCGGTAACAATTGCAAGCCCCGTCGCTTCGCGGGCTGCGGCAAGCAATCCGAGGGCACTCTCCCCGTGACCCTGAAAATCATAGGGAGAGGTGCGCGGCTTGTAGGCACCACCCCTGAGGACTCGGGCACCGGCAGCCCGAATACGCCGGGCCGTCTCGATAATCATGGATTCGTTCTCGACCGAGCAGGGACCTGCCATGAGGACCGGGGGTGCATCGCCGCCGATCAGGATTGGACCCAGGGCGGTAGGAACGGAAACTACCGTCATTTCGGGGTGAAACTCTCGTGAAGCCCGCTTGAACCGCTTTTTGACTCTGAGAACACGTTCGATAAAAGGACTGAGTTCCTGAACACGGTCGTCAGCCAGATTTGAGGTATCACCAATCAGACCAATCACGGTGTTCTCGCGCCCGATGATTATCTGGGTTGCAAGACTCCAGCCATGTAAGTGATCGACAACTGCCTCGATCACACCCTGAGGGGTACCCGATTTCATTACGACAATCACGACTTTTCTCCTCGACGCTGCTCGGCATCTGCTTTGATCGCACTGATGAGCCGCTGGCCATTCTGCTTGAACTCTTTGATACCCAGGAGAGTCCCTTTCTCGCTGGGTTCCCAGGAAGCCGACAGTAGTCCGTAGGTAATACCAAACACGCTCAGGCCAAAAAAGCCCAGGTTGACCAGCAACACCGCTACATTTGGTAATGGAAACTGCTGACTCTTAATCAGCCAGTACGCCACGGGCAAGGTGGTGAAGGCCAGCAGGAACGGCACCCCAGACAGCAACAAGATCCGGCCCAGGATGCGCCGGTTGACAGCTGCTGGAATGATCGGTTGTTCAGAACTCCTGGCAGTCCTTCCCACAGCAGGTTTACGGGGGGTTGGGTCTGGTCTGGATGCAGCGCGGCTTTTTCTCGCCATGGCTTTCGATAGTGCGTCGTCCTATTTTACCGCCCTGCCGCAAGGTCCGTGAGCTTTGCGTTTTCGCGCAGAATCCCTTGCGGCTCCTCGGTCATAATTGAGGAACTGAGAGGTAGGGACGCGCGTCTAGGCAAACGGTTGTGGTCTTGCCTGAGCAAGCCTCAGAGCAGAGTCGGTTGTTTACAGCAAGTAGTTTCCCCGGTGACCTCCTCGATGAACAATAGCCTGTCGCTTGACTGGTCCAGCGTCCCCGATGCGACATCCAGAGAGGGCCTAGTGCCTCCCCTGCACAAACTCACCAACCACGAACTTGTCCTGCTCTGCCAGAGAGGTTTTTCCCCTGACCGGGCAGCCTTCGCCGA
>JACMIX010000291.1 GCA_014380935.1 Gloeobacterales cyanobacterium ES-bin-141
CATCCCCGATCCCCCATCAGTAGAGGCCTCCCCATGTCGATGAGCGATTTTGCCCGGCGCGTCTCCGCCCTCACTCCCGAACAACGTCGCCTGCTCGAACTCCAACTACAGGGACGAGGCATCCACCTCTCACAGCTTCAAACTGCCGCACCGCCCGAAACCAGCCAGGCTCTTACTCCTGACTGCCTCCACCACCTGTTTGAAACCCAGGTCGAACAAACCGCCGACTCTATCGCCCTCGTCTACGCCGATACCCAACTGAGCTACCGACAGCTCAATACTCGCGCCAATCAACTGGCCCACTACCTGCAATCGCTGGGCCTCAAACCGGGAGAACCGATTGCAGTCCGTCTGGAGCGCTCGATAGAACTGGTGGTCAGTCTGCTTGCCATCCTCAAAGCCGGTGGAACCTGCGTACCCCTTGACACAGCCGAGCCCACCAACCGCAGCCTGCACAATCTCAAAGATTCATCCTTATCACGGCTCATCACCCACAGCACAGAAGAACCCCTGAGCGCCCACTTCAACCCCATCTACCTCGACGAAATCCAACCGACGCTTGCCCAACAACCGCAGCACAACCCCGTTGCCGGAGCCACACCCGCACACCTGGCCTGCCTCCTCTACCCAGACAGCCGCCCGCTCGCAGTCGAACACCGTGCCCTCAGCCGTGGCTTACAGGCTTTGCAGGCCAGGTATCCCCTGACCGGCACCGATACAATCCTCCACAAAGCCCCCCTGGCAACCAACATTGCCCTCTGGGAAATCTTCTGGCCCCTGGTTTCTGGTAGCCGACTCGTCATCGCCCCCGGACGTACAGAAGTAGCCGCACCAACTCTACTGAACCTGGCTATCCAGCAAAAAGTGACGCTTTTGCATCTTGCCCCTTCCGAGCTTTCCGCCCTGGCAGCAATCAACCGCAAGGAATGGCCGAGCACCCTGCGCTGCGTCATCTCCAGCGGTGAACCCCTCCCGCAAGCTGTCGTCGATGCGTTCCTGCCCGATGCGACCCGACTCGACTACGCCTACGCACCGCCTGAGACTGCAGCCCCAGTTACCTTTCAGTCTTGCCGAGCCGGTGAAATCTGGGAGACAGTCCCCGTTGGTCTGCCGGTCGAGGCATCGGTCTACGTGCTCGACCGACACCTGAAACTGGTACCGGTCGGCGTCACCGGCGAAATCTATATCAGCGAAACAGCCCTCGCCTGCGGTGAAGGCCCTGCCGCATCAAGACCGGAACTGGTTGCCGACCCCTTTGCCACCACCCCCGGTCAGTCCCTGTTTAAAACCGGAGAACGTGGTCGCTGGCTCACCGGCGGCATCCTCGAACTGGCAGCGGGCGAACAGGTTTGGGTGCGCGGCCGACGCTTTCGGCCGGATGAGGTGACGGCTGTACTCCTGCAGGAGCCATCGGTACAAGAATGCACCGTACTCGTGCGGCAGACTCGTACCGGTACACAGCAACTGGTCGCCTATATCGTCCCGGCCGGTCCCTTTCAGCCCGAGCGCCTCACGACTTACCTGCAAACCGAGTTGACCCCGGCCATGCAGCCTGACACCTACATTGCCGTGAGTACCCTGCCCCTGACCAACGCCGGACAGATAGACACAGAGACCCTCTTTGCGCTCGAAGCAGTCGATTTAGAACTCGCCCGAGACTGGGAAGCACAACTGCAATCCCTACCGGCAATCGAGCAGGTCGCAGTCGTCATCGAAGCGCACCGCGCACTACTGCCACA
>JACMIX010000292.1 GCA_014380935.1 Gloeobacterales cyanobacterium ES-bin-141
CGGATAGGCGGCAGCAGCACCGATGAGTCCTGGTGGAACCCGGACAGTAAAGCGAAGCCACTTGGTATCAGCTTCGACATTGTGCCCCGTGACCTCACCAATATCGGCCTGGTAGCGGAGCAAATCAACAGCAAGATTATCTGGGGTCTCAACCTCGGGCACGCAGAGCCAACGCTTGCCATCGATCTTGCCCGAGCCATCGCTTCCTCAACCTATGCTCCGGCCTCACGTACATACTTCTACGAGATCGGCAACGAGCCGGACTACTTCCCGGTTCACGTACATTACACCGACCCCGCCAGCGGAGCCGTGGTCTACATGCGGCCCTCCAACTACTCCTTCGAGCAGTACTCCGGCGAGTACAATACCTGGGCACAATCGGTGCGGGGCGCACTGGGTTCTGTGCCGCTGGGCGGCCCGGCATTCGTGGCCTACCAGTTCATGCAATATTTGCCGACACTGTTGGATGATAATGCCGGGGCCGTTAACGCCGTCACCTACCACCGTTACCCGCTGCACGTCTGTGGTAAGAGTCCCGGTGATTCCGACTATCCGACTGTCTCGCAATTGCTCGGCGAGCAGGCTTCCCACGATCTGGCTGAAGGGGTCGAGGGCTTTGCTACCGAGGCAAGTTCGCGCGGCCTGCCTCTGCGCATCAGCGAGATAAACACCGTTGCCTGCGGTGGTGCCGACGGGGTCAGCAATGTCTTCGCCTCGGCCCTCTGGGGTGCGGATGTATTCTTTGAACTGGTCAACGCCGGTGTCAAGGGAGTTCAGATTCAAACGACTTCCGGCAACGTTTATAGTCCTTTCAAGTTTTCGCTGAGCACCGCGAGCGGTAGTGAGGTGTATACCCCGGCTGTTTACCCCCTCTATTACGGACAATTGCTGTTTGCCCAGGCAACTGCCAACCAGGCCAAACTCCTACCCGTCAGCAAGACTGCCTCGGGCAATGTCAAAATCTGGGCCACCAGGGACAACCAGGGCGTCACCCGCATCGTCGCGCTCAACAAAGACCTGGGCGCAAGCGGCAATGCCCGCATTCAGCTCTCCGGCACTTACCCGGCTGCGACCCTCACACGTCTGTCGGCTTCCTCGGCCTACGCAAAGACTGGACTGACCCTGGCCGGTCAGACCTTCGATGGGACGACGAACGGCAAACCGGTCGGCACCTACACAAGCTCGAGCCTATCTGCGAGCAATGGCACCTACGTCTTCTCCCTACCTAAGTCGAGCGCCGTCCTGCTGACCATCCCCGCGGGCTCAATCGATAGCACCACGACCAGCGCCACTCGAATTGAGACTGGTAACAGCAGTTCTTTCACGGATCCATCCGGTAATCTGTGGCTTGCTGATCAGTACGCAGATGCCGGGACGGTGCGTACCAAGAGCATCACCACCACCGGCTCTTACCCTGACCAGTTGTTCGAGACCTATCGCTATGGCCAGACCTTCACCTACCGGGTACCCGTATCCAACGGGACCTACAAGGTAAATCTATACTTTGCAGAACCTTACTTTGGCTCTGCATCGAGTCCAAGCGACGGGCAGACAAGTTGTACGAACAAGCGGGTGTTTGACGTTGTTATCAATGGCAAGATGGCGGCAGATAACGTGGATGTATGCAAGCTGACCGGGGGAGCAGACAGGCAACTGCGTCTGTCCTACACGACGAATGAGACGAGCAGCTCGCTGAGTATCAAGTTTGATTCAAGCTCGGCTGTGGGAGGCAAGAATAATGCTGTAGTTTCCGCTGTCGAGCTGATCCAGGAGTAGGTAAGTAGGCGGAGCTCGTTGATCGTAAGATCCTGTTTTTGTGAAGCATTTTTCACGCATGGGGGAAGGGCACGCGGCAGCGTGCCCCTACGGCACGGATGCACATGGAGATAGGGGTAGGGGCACGCAGCAGCGTGCCCTTATAGACTTAGCACCCGTCTGCAATTCTTGTAAGGCGAAGGGGCAGGAGTATTCCTGAAGCGTTGGTCGTAAAGCAGGTGCATTTTGTTACATTGTAAAGCTTGAAACCCTCTTCCTGAGCGGGTTTCAGGAATGTTCACTCATGAACCGTTTTGCCAGTGTATGCAGAACCCGGTACCCCTACCCTGGAGGAGCCAGCCCAGCTGCTTTGTTAAGAATGCTCAATGGACATGAAGGGGTAGCTCTTCCTGGCTTTGAAGAGGCTCTGGACCCACCGTTGAGGAAGCGGGAGCACCTTTATAGGTTGTTGTCTTGAGTTGGCCTGTCGTATAGAAGATTTGATTGGCAAAGGCACCCGCGACACCCGAGTGGCGAGCGGTGGGCAGAGAACTGAGTGTGGTCCAGCTATTTGAGAGTGGGTCGTAGGCCAGGACAGAATTCACCGAAGTGTAGTGGTCGAGCTGTCCGCCGAGCACCAGGATGCGGTTGGCCATTACGAAGGTTGCCGATGAGATGTGTGAGCGCGGGCCGGGCAGGCTTGCCACCTGCGTCCATGTCCTGTCCGTGTTCCAGGCGTGAACGGAGGTTTGGGCGACCAGGTTGCCGTCCACCCCGTGCTGGCCGCCAATCGCATAGATTTTGCCGCCAATGGACGCATAGCCCATGTGTGAGCGTGGGTTGGGGACCGAAGCGGCACTGATCCAGCTCGTACCCCCGTCTAGCCGCAAGTACCAGTGCTCTGCTCTGTCCTTGCGGTTGATGTCCGCACCGCCAAAAAAGTGCAGCTCACTCCCCAACATGACCAGGGCACCCGATCCCCGCGCTACGGGCAATGCGGGCATTGCACTCCAACCATTGGTCCCTGTGTCGTATCTCCACACATTTGTAGTTGCAAATGTCTGGCCGCCGCCCGTGTTGCCGATGTATCCCCCAGCTAAATAGATGTACTTGCCAACCACCGCCGTCCCGCCGTGGGTAGTCGGTACGGGCATGTCCGCAAGCTGAGTCCAACGGCCGTTGGCCGGGTCGTAGACGTCCGAGCGTCTAGTAGGTTGGTAAGTGCTGTCCACGTAACCGCCTAGAACGTAGAGTTTGCCGTTGACAACCCCCCCCTGGGCCTCAGAGCGAGGTATGGGCGAAACGGGTGCATTCAACCAACCAATAGCGGCAAAGCCTGGGTAGTTGGCAATCTCGACGTAGTTGAGCTTGGTATTGGTGCCACCGACGGCATCAATAGTGAGTTTTCCGTCTGTCACACTAGCTTCTACAAGGGCTTGCCTATACTCCAGGGCAGAACCTGGCTGAAAACGCTCGATGGCTGTGATCCCTTCGACATTGATCGTGTGCTGGCTATCGTACAGGCCACTACCGTTGGGCTGATCACCGACGCTGACGCTGACGCTGTAGGTGCCGTTGGGGAGGGTATATTCCCATGCGGCAGGAATCTTGACTGCGGTCGTGGAGGAGTCGGGCGGGTACTGCATGTGCAGGAGAGTATTGAGCTTGGGATCAATACCGGTGCGTTTGCGGTCGCGGGCATTGACCGAGATACTCAAAGGGGTCGCGGCCGCGTTGGCCAGGCTATCCTCGCGTACCCAACCAAAGCCGCGCCCGTTGTAGGCCGGACCGATCTCCTCGATATATCCCGGTGGTACAGCCGAGCTGTCTGGCTGAAAATTGAACTGCACATTGAAGGTTGAGTCGGTTTGCGCAAATAGTGAGCGACCGAAGCTCAAAAGCAGAAGCGTGCTCGCGGTGACGACTAAAAGTCCAACGGTCACCTTGCTTGCAGACATGGAGGTTGCCTCCTGGAGAATGAGGGAGTGGTTTAACCCGCAATGGGTGCAAACGAGTCGTAGATAGCCTCAAGTTTTGCGGTTTGCTTACGAATATCAAATTCTTCGCAGACCAGTTCTCGTCCCCGCATGCCCATCCGGGTACCCAGAGCAGGGTCTGCTAACAGTGTGTCCAGCCTGTCGGCTAGAGCCGCATGGTCTTTTTCTGGCACCAGAAAACCTGTCTTGCCGTCCAGTACTGCCTCGGGGATGCCGCTGTGCCAGGTAGAGACGATCGGTACGCAACACGCGGATGCCTCGTTGAAGACGATCGGCAGGCCCTCGCTGTCTCCATTGGCGGCTGTCTGACTTGGCAGAGCAAAAACCTCCGCACCCTGCATCAGACCCAGGACAACCTGGTGGGGTTGGGCTCCGAGAAAGCGCACGCGCTCATGGATGCCCAGTTCCATCGCCAGAGTCTGAAGTTCGGCGCTCATAGAACCGGTACCAACCTGTATAAGTTCTACATCTGGATGTCGCTTTGCAGTCTGCACGAAGGCACGCAGGAGTGTATCGATCCCCTTCTTTTGCGTATGCCGACCCACGCAGAGGACATAACGGTGAGTGGTCGCACCGGGCCGGGGCGAGAATTTCTCCGTGTCCACGCCGATGTAGTGCCGGATAATCTTTTCCTCGGGGTATCCCCTTTCGAGCAGCTTCTGGTGGATGAAGCCGGAGACGGCAATAAATCCCGCCGCTTTTTGCTGTAATTCTCTTTCGTGCAGAATCAATTGATAGTACAGAGGCATACCGGACCTCCAGGCGGCCTGGCGCGAGACCGTGATGTCGTAGCCGTGGAAGGTGACTAGAAAAGGAATCTTCAGTCTCCGGGCAAGCGCCATCGCATAGACGCCGTCCGGGCCAAAATGGGCGTGGAGCAGGTTCAGTCCCGCGAGCCTGTCTAATGTGAACAGTTGGGGGGAGCGGGTCAGCAGATATAGCATCTGGCGCATCCCGAGGTGGTCTCCCTGGCTGACTGAAACACTTTGAAAGGGTATCTCTCCTGTCTGGGTACAGAGGACAAACGTGGGTTTGTAGCGGCGCATGTGATCGGCTTGTTCACGTATGAAGCTCTCTGAGACAGCAGGGTAGGCCTTGCGGTAAATACCAACTCGTTTCATGTTTTTCTACCCTCTAGAGAGCATCCGGTTCATTTTGGTAAATGCCTTGCGTACCAGTCTCAAGGAGAAAGCCCCTTGATCAAGCCAGTAAGACAGTGTTTCTTGCCGAGTTGAAGTTGCGGTGTTGATGGGAAAATCGTCTCCCAGTTTCTCGATCAGCTGCTTTTTGCCCCTGACGACATTGGAGATGTTTCCCCGGTGAATGACCTGGATCCAGGCGGGCCGGGTCTCGATTTGCAAGACTTGACCGGTCTCGGATAAACCTGTGTGGCTACCGCAATAGACCGTGTCGAACTCCCTGGTGGTCGTGTGAATCTTCTCGATCAGGCTAATAAATGGATTGCTCAGGTCTTCGAGCGCGTAAACCTGGCCGTTGTACCAGCAATAACCGTGAGCGAAGTTGACAAACTGATATTCTTGGCCGTTGAAGTTGGCTTGAACTGTTTTGATCAGGTTCTTGGATATTGCATCATCGTTGTCGAGTCGGGTCGTGATCAAGTACTTGGCTTCTTTGCTGACGTGACCGGCTACGATCCCGCGGCTGACCTCATCGGTCAACAGCCCATCCACGTAGACGGGCATAAAGTTTGGCCAGGTTGCGTATTCTCGGACCCTGTACTTGAACGCCTCGGGAGTGTGCTCGTCGAAGAACACTATCCACTTGAAGTTCTGGTTTGACTGCGCGCGGACGGATGGATAGCAAAACCGATTGAACAGGTCGAACCGATTGCTCAACCAGACCGGGTCCAGACCGAGTGCGCCGCCATAATCGACCGTGGCATTGAAGCGGGTCAGCACGAAATGATCAAAGTCCTGCCGCTGAGCGTGCATTTTAATAGGCTCCTTCCTTGCGAAAGACAACTTTGATCGTTTTGAGCAAGACCTTGAAATCAAGCCCGAAAGACCAGTTCTGGATGTAACTGACATCAAGGCGAATGACATCTTCAAAGTTAAGAATGTTCGAGCGTCCGGAAACTTGCCATAAACCCGTGATGCCTGGTAATACCTCGTGGCGAACAAGGTGGTGGGTGCAGAATTTTTCGACATCCCGTACCGGTAAGGGGCGTGGACCGACCAGACTCATCTGACCGCGCAGGACGTTGAAGAGTTGCGGGAGCTCATCAAGGCTATAGCGCCGTAAGTACCTGCCGACGCGGGTAATACGAGGGTCGTCCTTGATTTTGAACAGGATGCCGTCCTTCGTTTCATTGCGGCCTTCAAGCTGACTTTGCAACCGGTCCGCATCGACCACCATGGTGCGGAACTTCCAGGCCTTGAACGGTCGTCCCTGCAAACCGATTCGGGTTTGCCCATAGAAGACGGGACCGGCTGAATCGAGCTTGATCGATAGAGCAATAAGTCCGTACACGGGTGCGAGCACAGTCAACAACAATGAAGAGCCCACGAAGTCGAAAATGCGCTTTGCCCAGAAATCCATCCCCGTCACCAAAGGTGGCCGGAAGCGCAAAGAAGGTAACCCGGCCACCAGCCTGACTTCCGATTTTTGAAAGGGCACCTCGGGGCCGACGGAGCCGATAGGCAAGATCCGCAGACCGATCCCCGCCGTCCAGAGATTCCAGTAGAAAAACATGCGGTCCTGGAGGACGCCCCAGGAGCAGACAAAGACCTCCGTTACACCAAGGCGGCAGATGTGCTCGAAGGTCTCGTTCCAGTTGCGCCGGTCAATGGCCATGACATCTGCCTGTCCGACCACGGTGTAGCACCCATCTTGTTCTAGAAGTTGCATTGCCTGACGGGTATCCTCGACAGTGCCGATCAAGAAGATGGGTGAACGGGCCGTACCCCGCCAGTGCAGGCGAGAGATGAGCATATCGACACCCAGACGTCCGGCACAGACAAAGGCAATGCCGAGCACCCAGGCAAGCCAGAAAACCGTATCGAGGACAATCCCGCCCGACGACTGCCAGACTTGAAACAGGAGGATTAGTTGAGCGAGAGTGAGGGTTTCAGCGATGCTGAGGTAATTCCGGCGGCTGCGGCCGTCTTTGTACAGCCCCTTGATGAGCATCAGGCCGATACTGACAGACAACACAATCAGCATCGAGCTCAGGTTGAACCCATCCTGGCTGTTGCGCGTAGACTCCCATAGTCCTGCCACCATCCAGGCCGTCAACAACAGAATGCTATCGAGCCCGATCAGTCCTATAACCCTGCGCAAACCGAGACTGACACTGCGGCGAAATCTGGCAGACGATGGAGCGCGTAGATCCGGCGTCGGACCTACCAGGGTCCTCTGGTTGCTCAGCAGGCCCATCTGCTCGGCCATCATCTTGCCAAGCTCCACAGAAGTACGGAAGAGCAAAGCCCAGACCAGTACCCGTGGATTGGGTGCATGGCGGTAGACAATTTGCCACCAGCAGGTGATCCCCAGCAGCCTGGAGCGACTGATGTTTTTACCGTGGACACGAAATGAAATCAGCGGCTGCTCAATATGGCCGACGTGCTTGCCAGCCCGCAGGAACTTGAGCAGAAAGTCGATATCAATTTTTCGCTTGAGACGAACGTCATAGTTTCCCAGCTCCAGACCAACCGCACGGCGGAAAGTGAAACCTGAGTGCTTGAAGGGCACCTGCGGACGCAGCAGGACAGCCTCAAGCATCTTGCTGGGATCGTCGTAGTAGGGGTAATGCACCTGACTGACTTCCGTGCCGAAATCATCCCGAACAATGACATTGCTATAAACCGCATCCAGGTTGGGTTTGCGCCTGAATTCAAGCAATATGGCATCAAGGGCACCGGGCTCCAGGCAGTCGTCCGAGTCGAGAATGCAGACCAGTTCGGTCGGAGCAAGTTCGACCCCGACTGCCCGTGCAGCAGCAGGTCCCCGGTTAAGCTGTCTGTGCAAAATCAGCCGGTCACCAAGCCGGTCCTTGAGTGCTTGCAAATAGTCGCTAGTTTCTTCACCCGAGCCGTCATCGACAATGACCAGGTAAACCCCCGGCCGAATCGAAGCAATAGTGGATTCGATGGTTCGCTGTAAAAGAGGTAGTCGATTGTACGCTGCTACCACGATGCTGATAGAATTCATCACCGTCACATCCTAATGAGAAGAAATTAATTCAACCGATATCCGGCGACTTCGCGTCTGCGCGGTTGCCCAGTCATAAAAGGTTGCTCAAACACCAGGAAAAAAATGTAGGCAAACAATAAAGATAGAGGTACGCCTGCTACGAGCAGCAGCAGCAGTCGCTGCGTTGCTGCCAGACCCATATGGATCAAGAACTGGTGCACGAGTGAAATCACCAGAATGTGGGTCAGATAGAGACTGTAGGACCACCTGCCCAGGGCGACTGTCCAGCGCGATTGTAGAAACCGCACGACGGGAGGCGCGGTCACGCCGGTGCCACCCAGGCAACTGCTGCAGTAAACCAGCAGGCAGGTAGTGGTTACACCAATTAAGGGATCAAAGACAATCCAAAGTTTGCCGGTTCCCCAGCCCGGTTGCGACGCGAACAGGATCCCCACCCCGATACAGAAAGCACACAATGCGGTACAGAGCGTACCCCAAGCAATCCGTCCCCGCCAGTGCAGTACGTGCGGCTCAGTCGAGAACCCAATTACAGCACCAGCCATTCCCAGTGCGAACAAGCCCAGATACCAGGGAGATGCCCAATCGAGGTATCCGTCCAGTAGAAAATGGGGTCCAAACCCGATACAAAAAGCCAGGATGACAGCAGCAACGATGCCGAAGCGCCGCCAGACGGGTAGGAGCAGGAGCGGAAAAATGAAGTAGATTTGCCACTCGATAGCAAGGCTCCACATGGGAGCGTTGATCGCGTGTGACCAGTCCGGGCTGAGATTGTGGAGCAATAACAGGTGCGAGAGCAGGCTATCCCGAGTCACCTGGCGGGGGAAGTGGGGTAGACCCCACCACACAAAATCCGTGAATTGCTCCAGGGTCGCGATTAAAGCGATAAGCACCAGCGACAGCACAAGGGCTGCGTAGTAGGGCGGTAGCAATCGACGCGAACGCCTCTTGAGATAGTCAAAAAACCCACCCCTCAAACGCCCGTCCCGGGAACGGACCACCGGTAACATCAAGCAGTAGCCGGACAGCGTGATGAAGACGGCAACGGCAAAGTGCCCGAAGAGCAGAACCCTGGTTGCGTATATGACTGGTAGGGCCACTTCCGACCAGGCAGGCTGGAGACGGATCTGATTGACGATATGAAAGAGAACGACGTAGAGGGCCGCGAGCCCTCGAATACCCTCCAGATAATCCAGGTGGACGTGCCCGGGTTGGAGTATCGGAGGAATGGTCAGTACAGGATTCGATTGTTCTTTCATCGTCTGGGTTCAAAGTTTGTGAATAGGGCTACGGTCCGCATCCTGTTTGTCTGCCGGATCATATTCAGGCAGACCTAGAGCGTGTTTGAGCGTGCTGGCCAGCATCTGCGGAATGCGGCCGAGCGAGAACAGGCTCAAAAGGGCGGCATAGATGGAGAGGACGGCAAAGGGCTGGGTGTACTGGAATTCGGGTCGCAAAGGCATTAAAAATACCCACGCTACCGTCACCCCGATGGCGAGCGTCGGCAGCATGACCGGTTGAACGAAGATGCCGACCGGCCACCCTGCCGCGCGACAGGTGGCAAGCCAGAACCACAAAGTCGCCCCGACTCCCATCACGGCCACCACGGCGATGGCAACACCCGTCGTTCCGCCAAGCCAGGCACCGACTAGATAAGCAGGAATCGAGAGAGGAACCAGGACCCAGTTGATGAACGCATTGGTGCCGGGCTTGTTAAGCACATTCAACGCCGTGCCCAGGATCCCCATGAAACCCCGTGCGTATGCAAAGACCAGCACCGTTTGAAAGACAACGACGGCCTCCAACCAATCAGGACCGTACAACCACGGAATGGCCCAGGGAGCACAGACGAAAGCCACCCCATAAACCGGAGCGGACAAGAGTGCGCATAGCTCAAGTGCCCGGCAGACATAAGCCTGCCTCGCTTCGTTCTCAAGGCGGGCCAGGACTGAAAAATTCACCCGGTTGATCTGGGAGAGAACGAATACCGGCAGCATCGCCAGCTGGTAGGCGACGTTGTAGTACCCCAGGTCGGCTGTCCCAAGTAAGCGACCTACCACCAGGTTGTCGCTGTTTGTATTGACCTGGACGGCCAGGTTGACGCCCAGGATGCCGGCAATAAACCCGCGCACTTCCCGAATAGCAATCGGGTCCGGGAAGAGGTGATACGTGAAGCGGTAGCCGCTAAGTGCGCGTTTGAGCACCGAGTCCACTACCGCCATCGCCACCTCACCGGCTACGAAAGCCCAGACCCCACCTCCTGCTACAGCACAGGCAACGGTGCCGCTAAAGCGCGCCACCCCTGCGAGGGCATTGCAAAGAGCCAGTTCTTTGAACCGCATTTGCCGCCCCAACACAGCCCCGTGCGAGCCCGCCCCAGCACCGATGAGGAAGACTATACCCGCACAGGCCGAGAGCGGCCATACGATCGGGGCGTCGAAGAACCGGGCCAGAGGAAAGCCAACCAGGGTCTGCAAGATGAAGAGGCCCACTGAGATATTGATCCCCAGGCTATAGACAGCATCTACCAGTCGCTTGTCATCCAGGCCTTTTTGAATCAGGACCTGGGCGATTGCACCGTCCCGAAAAAGGGTCGAGAGGTTGGTTAGCACCAGCACCAACGCCCAGACGCCGAAGTCCTCAGCCAGGAGCAGGCGGGCCAGCACTATCTGGGCGACAAGTTGCAAGCACCTCGAAAACACAAAGCCTGAGCTGAGCCACAGACTGCTCCCGGCTATCTTTGCCGCACTCGTCTTCATGGTGCGTCTACTGTTAGAGGACTCGTGCGCTTGGTTCTTACCGGACGTGCGTCGGAGGCAAGGCCGGTGATCTCCATCAACTGGCGGGCGTAGGCAGTTGTGCTGCAATGGGTGGCAACCCAGGTCTGGCCTCGGGCAAGAATGCTCGGGGTCTGCGGATCGGTGGCAATCCGGACGATTGCTTGCGCCGCCGCCGCCGGGTCCTCCGGGGCCACTCTCCACTCCGGTGCAAAGTGGCCCAGGATCTCGCCGATACCACCACTGTGGCTACCGACCACCGGTACACCACAGGCGATTGCTTCCACGACGGTACGCCCGAACGGCTCCCGTGGCGCGAGAGTGACCATGACGTGTGCGTACTGGTAGTATTCCTCGATCGCAAAGGTAGGAGGCAGGATTGTGAAGCGGTTCGACACTCCCAGATGGGCAGCCTTCTCAAGCAACATCCGGGTTTGTACCTGTCCGGGCGACCGGTCCTGGCCGACGATCACCGCGTGGTAGTGGTGGCCCGCCGCCTTGAGGCGCTCGACCACGGCAACCAGCGCCCGCAAGTTTTTGTCATTTGGGGCTTTTGCTCCTTCGGCACTGATACGAGCCGGTGTGAGCATTACCCGTGCCCCGGAGTGCAGCAGAGGCTCAATCCCCACGGGCGGCGCGGTGGCGACGTTTCCACACACGGTACCTACCGGTTGGTAGAGAACGCCTCGGATGTCCGCCATCAGCGTACGAACATATCCGGCCGTAAAGTTCGAATTGCAGAGGACGCCCGGTGAGAGGCAGCCGAAGGCGAACTTGCGGCCAAGCTTGCCAAGTAAGTTTTCAGAGATTCCCAGGTCGTGACAAAAATGATAGACGGGCCTGCCGCTCAGACGCAGAATGGGAGCCGCTGCCGCTATCACGGGCATCAATTCACGCTTGGTCCAGTTATCGAGCAGTAGGGGAATATCCCTGGATTGTCCTGTCACCCAGCCGAGGGCACGCGCAGCAAACCCCAGTTCGCTCCTGGCCTTGATCACTTGTAAACAATCTCCATGACCTGCCTCACGCAAGTATTTTTCTGTGAATGAATCGGCCCAGACGACGATACACAGGCGTCCGGATTCGCCACAACGCTTGAAACCCGTAGCCAGTAACGCAAGGGTGACCAGCGCACCTCCCAACGAGTGGTGGCTTCCCGGCACGATGCAAAGCTTATGCATTGCGCTCTCCTGGCACAGGTATGGACTCTGACTCATACAGCACCGCACAGACCAGTAGCAAAGGAAGTACCACCACGGACTCAAGCTCCATCACGCAGAAAGTCAGAGTGAATAATAGGGGTGCAAGCAGGCAGCAGAGCGGTTTGGCAGGACCTGCACGGGTAAAGCTCAAAATGAGCGAGGCCCAGAAAATGACGAAGATACCGGTCCCGACCAGCCCATTCCTGTACAGCAGTGTCCCGAGCAGGAAGCTATGGGTACCGGGACCATAGACAGTGTCATACTTGAAACCCGGCACGACATTTGGTCCGGGCACCCCGTGACCAAAAAGTGGTTCTTCATCGAAGCGTTCGAGTGTGCGCCGGTAGATTTTGGCCCGCAACTCGGTCGAATCGGCGCGGAAACTCCCGGCCGCCTCCACTGTGCCAGTCGAGGCATTGAGCAGTGCGTCCGTCAGGGGCGGGACCGACAAGACGGCAAAACTTGCCACGGCGAGCAAACCTAGCAGGGCCGCGGCACCCCAGGCTCTGCCGTAAGTCAACAGATACCGTGCCGCCAAAACGGCCGGGAAGGCAAGCCAGACAGAACGCGTCCCGCTCAGCAAAAGCAGGAAAACGCAGGCTGAAAATAGCAGCACCGACCACAAACGCCGCTTGAGATCGAGCGCGAGCAGAGCCATGAAGCCTGCCACGGTAGCAAAAGCCTCTGGACCGTGGAAGAAAAAGCTGAAACGCACCAGTCCGGCAAAACCCTTGTCGCCGACCCAGTAGGGGATGAGGTAGTTTCTGTTGCCGGCACCGCGGATGTACCTTTCACCCCGGTCCGTCACCAGGCCAATCAGGGAACGGGGCGGACTGAAGTAAGGTTCGTGGAAGACAAAGTGAACAACCAGCCAGAAGAGCAGCATCTGCACGACGGCGGCCCCACAGGCCCAGGCGACGACCCGCGGGCGCACACGGATGCGGTTGCTCTCGATATACCAGAGCAGGAACGCAAAACTAGTCCATGTAGTGATAGTCGAGAATATGGGACCGACATTCAGCTTTGGGGTACGCAGCATCACAGAGACAAGCACATAGAACCCAAAAGCCGCAGCTGCAATCACCGCGGGTCCCGGTCGGCCCAACTGCACACTCCCATGGCGGCGTACATCCCAGGCGACGATGCCCAGGGCCAAAAATAACAGCAAGGAACTCCACCCGAGCACCCACCAGACGGGGAGCAGAGCAAAGCCTGCGCACACTACGCGCTCAGCCTCGCTCAGCGCGCTCCACCTCAGCCAGATTCCTGAGTAGAGTGATTCCTCCGGTACCGTCTGCCGGTTAGATAGGCCTAGTGTGCGGGTCATGCGTTGCCCTGGGCAATATTACGTGCATAGCGGTAGCCTTCGCTGCGCGTCTGAACGCCGTTGATGGTCAGACCGATAATCCGAGCGTTGTGCTGCGCGAGTTGTTCGATGCTGTCGTTGACCATATTTCGGTCACTGGTCCCCGGCCGGATGACCAGGAGCACATTGCGCACGGCCGCTGCCATCAGTGCGCTCTCGCTGGTCAGGCCGAGCGGGGCGCTGTCTATCAGTACGTAGTCGTACTCGCCTGATTCGTGCAGGGTTTCGAGTGAGCGCTCGAAACGTCCCCGCGCCACTAGTTCCATAACTCGGCGCTGTCTGGGTATGGTCGGCACGAGATCGAGGTCAGGCCGCAGGTGTACGAGCATCGATTGCAATACGCCCTCCCTGGTAAAACCCAGACGACGGCTGAGTTCGGCGCGCCGGAAATCCCCATCGACCAGCAGCACCCGGAAGCCCAGATCCGCAAGTGCGATCGCCAACCCCAACGTCACGGTCGTCTTGCCCTCGCCGAATGACGAACTGCTCACCATCAGACGGCCATTCTCGATGGGCATCAGGCTAACTGCCGATGCCAACCGCTGAAACTCAACCCCGGTCTCAGCTTCGAGATCCGATTCGAGTGCTGGACCTTTGAGTAGGGGGATGCGTGCGAGCACTGGAAATTCGACTCCCTGCAGGTCTTTTGGACCCAACAGAGGGTTGCGGCCTTCAAGCAGCAGGGCGAGAGCGATGCTGCCCAGGGCTGAGGCGAGCAGGGCACCCAGGGCGATGAGCGACAACTTTGGACTGGATGGCTTGGGATCAACGGTTGGTTGATCCAGTACCTGCA
>JACMIX010000293.1 GCA_014380935.1 Gloeobacterales cyanobacterium ES-bin-141
ACCTGCACGAAGAGCTGCACGTCCCCTCAGACGCACTCGAATTGGCCTATCGCAAACTCCGCGAACATTACCAGTCCAATACATTAGATTTGTCAGTAGGTAATGCATGAACGACACATCTGTCGGAAGTCAAGCGCTCTTTGCACCAGAGAGCACTTTAGCAAGTCGGCACTCTCTCGTATTCAAGCTTGGTGCGATTGGCATTGTGCTTCTCTCGTGGTGCAGTGGAGTCCAAGCCGCCTCACTGGTGACCGACCGTTCGGCCCTTGGCGGCAATGACTTTTTGGATTGGTCCAATGTGGCAGCCCCGTTCACTCCGCTTGCCAGTACATTCTCGGCACCTTCCGCTGGTGGACTGGGGGTTGCTGTCAGCGTTCCATCCCCGACTGCCCCGATTTCTCAACCCTTCGTTTTTCAGAACGGTCCAGCCATTTCAGCAAATTTTGGTGATGGCGACTTTATCCTGTTTTCGGGGTTGAACTTCGCCACCCAAGCGGGCAATCCTGGTCCGATTACTCTAAACTTCGCCATACCGGTCTTTGCGGCTGGGGCGCAACTGCTACCAGATTTTGGCGGTGACTTTACTGGGTTTATTGCAGCCTTCGATGTCGACAACGCGCTGATTGGCAGTTTTTCGGCTTTGGGCACAGTGAGTACGGACCGCGACAATTCTGCCCCCTTCTTTGGCATTCAGAGCAGTACGGCGAATATTGCCAGGCTGGTTTTTAGCACCGACGCAGCAAACGTGGGGATCGGGATCAATCAACTCAGTATTCTTGCCGTGCCCGTACCGGAACCGCCAATGGCACCCGGTCTACTCGTGTTCTGCGGCATTGTCCTGGGTGGCCTGGCCACGCTCCGCAGAAACAGGCCTCCTGAGTAGGAGGTCATCAATTTCCAGGGGGTGCCCACTGTACCTAGCTTACTGGGCACTTCTCAGCAGATGCTGGGTAGCTAGATATCCGTGAGCGGTTCGGAGTATCGCTCACGGAGCACACGGTTCCAGCCTTCCGCAGAGCAGTCACCCCTCGAAAATTGGTGACCTCCGCACGGGCTGTCCCGGTCCGATTGACCGTACCGTCGGCGCGGCGCACTTTCGAATGTCGTCCGCTGAACTTTGAGGGGTGCGTCGCCGCACAGACCCCTTGCCGAGGCGCGAGCGGCCCTTCGGCGAAGCGCATCAAAATCTCCACAAAGCGCACCAAAGTCTGCATTCCTCAGCCTCGATTTCCCGTTCCGTTGTTTTTAAACTTGAACTCAACAGGACGCGGAGAGTAGAGTCCAGAGCCGCCGGTCGGTCCGATCCGGTGCTGACCGTTCGTGCAAGCACTCCGATGCTCTTCAAAATTCCGCAGCCTAGGGCGGTCCCTGGGATTGCACAGCTGCCCACTGGCCACGACACCCAAACCGACGGTGATGCTATGACTGCGACCCGTTCCCGCTTCTTTCTGCTCAATCCAATTAACGCCAGGGCCGCAGAAGGCTCCTGGCACCCGCCGATGTGGGCTCCTTCTGACGGTTTCGGGGGTGCCTCCTTGCTTGCCGTGATTGCCCCAATCCTCGGCACCGCCGTGTCGTTGTACGTGTTTTTTGCCGCGTCTGGTGTTCCTTTCTCGTCGATGGACAGATGGAACGAGGTGTTCTTCGCGGTGGTGTCGATCTGCCTTGTGCCGCTCGCGGGGCTCACGCTGTCCAGATTTGTGAGGTCGCTCTCCTTCTCGCGCGATTATCAAATCGTCCATGGAGCGGTCACGGGCGGGTGGCTCGGCGAAGAAACCAGTGATTATACTGATCCGCCGAGCCCTTTGTACCCCCCCTTTCGATACACAACGTCCGAGAGGCAGGTGCGGCACACCGCCGCCCGTGTGTACTACCGTTTTGAAACTCCGGAAGGTGAGCCCGTAGAGGGAACGTACACTAAAGTTTTGTGGTGGTGGGAGCGTTTCGACGTGCCTTCGGCTGGGACGCCGGTGGCCGTGGCGTTCGTGTCCGCCGATTGCTACAAGCTCCTGTAACACCGACCCGGCCGATCTGGGGTAGAAGGGAGGCCATCAATTTGGGTTAGTTTGAGCGAAGATGCTGTTGGCCAATTCAGCAACCGCTAAGCACTGTCGGCCGAAGCTGCAAAGCGCGAGGTGCGCGTCTGAGCGAGCGGCTCTCCCATCAACCAATTCGCGATGCGCACCAGGTTCACAGCCATCGCTGCCGGCACATGCCACAGATGGGTTTTCGCCAAATCCCGGTACCGATATCGTCGCAGCTCAGAACCCTGAACTGCCTGAGCCATTGTTCCTTCTAGACGTACCCGTAGTGCATATCTCTTACGGAATGCTTTTTCTTCTGATTAGCGCGTGCCTGCTGCAAGACCTCGCATGCTTCTTTTAGATGTACTCCAAGTCGCCCGGCCCACATTTCGAGCGCGCATAGTCAGGAGCAAAGTCGCACCGCATACTGAGATGAACCCGCCAGTTCAGACAGTTTTAAGGCATCGATGAAGCTTATCGAGTTGTCCAAAAAGCCAGATTCACTGCACACATGGGGTGGATTTGGGATTAAGTAACCAGGACTGGAGGCATCTGCAGCCTGGCTAAGGAGCATCCTAATGAAGTTGGGACTCATCCCTGACCTCAGGTCTCCTTTACAGAGTTAAAGTGGGACGTAGTTTCGGGACACAGACCCCTATCCCAACTCTAGAAATCAATGGGCATGGCGGGGATCGAACCCACGACCTTTCGCTCCGGAGGCGAACGCTCTATCCGCTGAGCTACATGCCCTTGCAACGTTCCGATTATAGCTCCCAGGGGACTGGTTGAAATTTTGCGTTATCTTGCGGGAGAATACCGCTCCGCTCGACGAAGAGCAGTTTAACAGACTCATCCTGAGCGTGGTGGAGGTGCTGTAGTTGACTATTTCTACAATGAAGCAATCTACCGGAGTGCGGCCATGACGACGCTGGTAAAATCGGTCACCTATCCAAGTAGCGATGGCAAACCCCTGGCGAAACCTATGACCACGTCTATGCCATCCTGGTTACCCTCGAAGTCATCAGGCA
>JACMIX010000294.1 GCA_014380935.1 Gloeobacterales cyanobacterium ES-bin-141
ACTGCGGCAAGGTGCATACGCGCAAAAGCCTCCAAAAATAACAGGGCTGCTCTCAGTATGAAGACTGTTTGAATCAACCACCACGGGCGGGCGGATAGACATGTGGATATCCAGATGTGCTGACATGCACTGGTGCGCTGTTTTTTTGTGGTTGTCGGAGTTACCCAACGTAAACATGAAGTATCCACTAGATAGTGTTCTGTCTCGGTGATCTCACCGAAACTAGCTTCAGTTACCGACCTCATCGATTTCTGGAGCAAGGTTATGGGTTACGAGGAAATTCTCAAGAGCCGAATTGCCGACTATTACGAGCAATCGTCGCGAGTTGAGGTGTCACTGAGCATCCGTGAGGCAATTCACAGGTTTTTAAGCGAACACTCCATGCGCATTTGCGACGAAGACCGCCTATTTGCATTAGAGTATCGCGTACGGGCAGAAATCCAGAACCGTGTACTTGCCTCGCATCTTAAGTGGACCCCTCAAGCAAGCCCATCCTCCCATCCGGTTCTGAGTAATCCCTACTTGTGACACCCAGTTCGCAGATGAGCGGGGTTAACCTGATGATCCAGGTATGCCTGGGTCCATCTCCGAACTGTAGTAGGACCGGTGCACATATCGATCGTCATCCCCACGTTTCAAGAAGCCGATACGATTGAGCCTTGTCTGGTTTCGCTCGCGTGTCAGACGGAACCTTTTGACGTATTTGTGGCAGATGGTGCTTCAACCGACGGCACCCGGCCACACCTTACGCGCCTTAGCTCGATACTGCCTTACCCGTTTGACTGGGGTATGGCGCCAGAACGAGGTCGCGGATTGCAATGCAACTGGGGAGCAGACCGCACCGTGGGAGAGACTCTGTTGTTTTTGCACGCAGACACGCGTTTACCGCCTAACGCTCTCGCGGACCTGCGGGTTGCTCTGGCTCGAGCAGAGGTCGTAGGCGGACGATTCGATTTAGGCTTTGACACAAACCGGTGGCCTTACCCGCTGATGGCCCGAGTCATCAACATCCGGACTCGTCTGGTACGACGCTTCACAGGCGATATGGGTATCTTTGTGCGGCGTTCTGTCTTCGACAAGTTAGATGGCTTTCCCGCCCAGCCTTTGATGGAAGATTTAGAATTTTCGGCTCGACTCTTTGAAGTGGGAGAGGTAGCCGCGTTGAAAACGCAGGTGGTAACCGCGGCCCGACGCTGGCAAAAGCGCGGCGTATGGCGGACGATTGCCCTGATGCAATTGTTGAGGGGCGCTTACGCTCTGGGGGTCTCACCGGAGCGATTGGCAGATTGGTATCGGCCAGTGCGCTAACTTGCTCGCCACTAAAGTGAGTCAGGAGCACTTGACACATAGGCCGGTGTGTAGCGCTCACTACTATTAGGCGTCACAACCGCTCTTAGGGTAAACCTGAGCACCGATAACCGGGTTAGGGTTCATGGCAAATCCAATTGAGCGCATCAAGCAGGAAAAGGACGGTCTGGCCGTTCGTGACGAGCTAGCCCATTTCGCACGGATAGGCTGGGAGACGATCGACAAGGGCGACTTAGAACGTCTCAAGTGGGTGGGCTGGTTTTTCCGCAAAAAAACACCAGGCCGCTGGATGTTACGCCTGCGCTTGCCCGGAGGATTCGTGACCTCGGAGCAGATGTATCAGCTCGCGGACATTCTGAAGGTATTCTCCGATATTCAAAGGGCTGATATTACGACTCGTCAGAACCTCGAATTGCGCGGGGTGCGGATAGAGGACTCAGTCGAAATTATGAGCCGACTCCACCAGATGGGCCTCACCTCGATTCAGTCGGGCATGGACAACGTCCGCAATGTGGTCGGCTCGCCCATCGCCGGGCTTGATCCCGAGGAACTCATCGATGTACGTGACCTTACCTACCGTATCCAGGACATGTTGACCAGCGGCGGTGTAGGTAACCCTGAATTCTCCAATCTGCCCCGCAAGTTCAACATCTCGATTACAGGCGACCGCGAAAATTCGGCCCACGCCGAAATCAATGATATCGGCTTCGTCCCGGCACTCAAGTACACGGAAGACGGCCGCGAGCGCATTGGCTTCAACGTTCTGGTCGGGGGGTTGTTCAGTGCCCAGCGGGCAGAGGCAGCTCTGCCACTCGATGCTTTTGTCGAACCGGACGGGGTTGTTGAGTTGTGCCGGGCCATCCTGATTGTCTACCGCGATCACGGACCCCGTGACAGCCGGGGTCGTTCGCGTCTGATGTACCTGATTGACGACTGGGGGATTGCCAGATTTCGTACGGAAGTCGAACAACTACACGGCCACCTGGAGCCTGCCTCGGAGCACGAGTGCATCGATTACGAAAAGCGCGACCATGTTGGCATTCACCGACAGAAGCAGCCGGGACACAGCTTTGTGGGTCTGCATGTCACACTCGGCAAACTTGGCCCGGAGGAGATGATCGAACTGGGCCGCCTCGCGGAAGTGTATGGTTCGGGTGAGGTTCGGCTGACAGTTGAGCAGTCGGTGATCATCCCTGATATTGCCGATCACAAGCTGGACGCGTTCCTGGCCGAACCACTGCTCAAGGTCTTCTCGCCCGATCCGCCCAAGCTATTGCGAGGTCTGGTTTCCTGTACGGGTCTTCAGTTTTGCAACCTGGCCATTATTGAGACCAAAAACCGTGCCCTGGCGGTTGTAGAACAGCTGGAGGCAGAACTTGAAGTGCCACGACCCATCCGCATGCACTGGTCTGGCTGCCCCAATTCCTGCGGTCAGTCGTACATCGGCGACATCGGTTTGCTTGGCTGTAAGACCAAGGTCGATGGTAAGACCGTCGATGCAGTTGATATCCTGGTCGGTGGGCGCATCGGTAAGGACGCACGTCTGGCGGAGTTGTTCATGGAAGCGGTCCCCTGCGAAGAGTTGCACGGGGTGCTCAAGACCTTGCTTGTCGAGCGTTTCGGGGCCGTGGAGCGGCTGGTAGGTGCTGTGAGGTAGCCCCGGTTGCATCCGTCGCACCCTTACACTTAGGGGTAACAGCGCGTGGACGTGCGTATGTTCCTCTACTTGAGCAAAATTCTGCCGGTGTTCCTCTACCCTCTGGGCCTCAGCATTGTGCTGGTGGCGGCAGCGGGTCTGCTCCTGCACCCCAGGCGAATATGGCTTGTGCGTGTGCTGTGCCTGAGCACATTCGCCCTGCTGTTTATATTTGGCTCTCCAATTACTTCACGAGCCCTGCTTGACTCTCTCGAGCGTCAGTACCCGGGCTATGACACGGCCCAGGCACCCCGAGCCCAGGCAATTGTTGTGCTTGGCGGAGTTGTCCGGGGTCCGAGCGGACCCCGGCGCAACATCGAGATGACCGAGAGCAGCGACCGGCTCATCGAAGCCATCCGCCTGTGGCGGGCTCGCAAGGCACCCCTGGTGCTGATGAGTGGGGGAAATATCGACTTTCTAATCGGTCCGGGTCAGACGCCCGAATCGCAACTCATGCGCCAGTTCGTACTCGAATTTGGTCTACCGGCAGACTCTGTCCTGAGCGAGACTGCCTCGCGCAATACCTACGAAAATGCCGAATTCAGCAAGCGGATTTTGGAGAAACGGGGAATCCGCCGCATCCTGCTAGTCACCTCGGCATTCCATATGCCCCGCTCGGTGGCCATATTCAGGCGGGCAGGCTTCGAAGTGCTCCCGGCCACGACCGACTTCATCAGCGATGGAAGCCAGCCCGATCCCATCTTTGATTGGCTACCCAACGCCGAATCCCTGGGTCACTCGACGCTCGCTCTCAAAGAAATTGTCGGTCTGGCTGTCTACCGATTGCGGGGTTGGGCGTAAAGAAATTCTCTACGCCCAGGAGAAGTGCAACCTAACTACTAAACGGACGGGGGAGCTTCGACGGGCTGCTGGCTCGGACCGCTGCTGTCCATGTGCTGAAAAAGCGCGTAGGACTGCATACCATGTAGAACGGCAAGCTCGCCCAGGGCCTCGGTGAGCTTGGCATGGGCCTCATCGCTCAGGGTCGGCTCGAGGCCGCGCAACCG
>JACMIX010000295.1 GCA_014380935.1 Gloeobacterales cyanobacterium ES-bin-141
CCGAGGTCATCCCCGGCGTCATCCGCCCCCTGACCTGGTAGATTAACCGTCCCCTGACGTGTGGAGTGTGGGGAGAGATCTTCACCATCGTCCTGGGCAAGCGGGCAGCCGATATCGATTTCAATCGGACTGCAACCCTGATTGAGGGCTGGGCCTATTTCAACGCGACTCTGCTCGGGACAATCTTTCAGCGCATGGGCCTGCCCGAGTCGAGTCTCGAATTTTTGCTCACAGGGGCCAGGTTCTCCCGCCCGAGCCCCCTCAGCCTGGTACGCAACCTGCCCGGACTGCTGCGCCTGCTCGGGCGGGACCTGGATCTAGTCAAGCGTTTTGCCGGTGAGACTAAACCTGGTCCTTTGCTTGCCGGGCTGGAACAAACTTCAGCCGACACGCTCAGCCCACGGCAACTCCTGGAGCGCATCGCCGAGATCCAGGCGGGTTTGCGAGTGGTCACCTACTACAACATCCTGGCACCCCTGGGATTCGCAATTCGCAAAGCTCTATTGCGAGTCCCGGAGGACTGGCTTAGCGAGGCCTCGACTGCCGAAGTCGCCTCAGTACGGCAGCTACGCAGCTTAGCCGATAAGGCTTATCAAGTCGTGGGTCCGCTTGACACCAATCAGGTCCTGAGCGCTCTTGCAGCCTCTCCCGAAGGCAGGGAGGTACTCACGCAGCTCGATGCGTTCCTCGAACGCTATGGATATCTGAGCGAGGTGGGTACCGACATTGCGGTACCCACCTGGCGCGAACACCCTGAGACAATTCACCATCTGTTTGCCGCTCTCGTCCACCAGCCGCCACGCCCGTCCACAACCTTTCCACTCCCCCGGAACGCCTGGGACCGCTACCGCAAAGATGTCTGCATGGGCCGCGCCCGCCTGCGCGGACAGGTCGCCGAGATCTATGAACGCCTGCTTGCCCACCTGCGCTGGACCTTTATCGCCCTCGAGGTTCATGCCCGAGACTCGGATCAACTGCGCGATGCGGGAGACATCTTCTTCCTGGAGTTACCGGAGGTTCAGGCGCTTGTGACCGGGGTGAGAACAGGCCAGCCACTCCAGGAACAAGTTGATCAGCGCAAGCACGCATTTCACCAGCAACGCCGACAGAACCCTCCTCCAGTCGTGTACGGTACTCAGCTACCTCGCGTGCAACCCCTGTCTACAGCAGGACCGGGAAAGCGCCTCAAAGGAATAGCCGCGAGTCGTGGGCAGGCAGTCGGGCGGGTTCGTACTTTGCGTTCGCTAAGCGACCTTCAGTCCATCGCGGACCTCGGTTCTGACTTCGTCCTGGTCGTTCCTTACACGGATGCCGGTTGGACACCTCTGCTCATGCAGGCCCGCGCTATTGTCTGCGAAGTTGGGGGAAAACTTTCGCACGGCGCGATTATCGCCCGTGAATACAACCTGCCCGCCGTCATGAATGTGACGGGTGCGACGCAGTTGTTGCAAGACGGACAGCGGGTACGCGTGGACGGCGGGCTAGGGACGGTTGAAATTCTTGAAGGTTAGATAGACTACATCATCACAGTGATGAGGAGTTGGTTGCTCTCGCCCTCGGCAGACTCAACCCAAAAGCGACGGTCGCCGGGCGCAGCATCGAAACTGATCTGAATTGTAAGGGTCAGTCGCTCCGGTCCTACTTCTACACGGCCATTGCGTTTATTGAGCGGATCACCTATCGCGGCTGTCACACCCCGTGCGGGCTTGATGGTAATCTTGTCCACACCATCGAGATGGCGGCCTCGGACGTCCACCACCAAGACGTCGCCAATGAAGGCCGCGTCCGGAAAGCTCAAAGGATCGATCGCAGGTCGCACTGAGAGTTACTCGGCTAGCGGTTGCGATCGGGGCCGCTCGAAGGGCTGTTGTTGAACTGCCTTTCAAGCATGGCAATCGTCTCTTCACGCGTCAGCAAAAGTTCGTGGCGTGGCAGCTGAGGATAAGGCTTCGCCTTACGACCTGTATGGCGTTTTTGATTAAAGAAATACGTGATCCCCGCGAGGATAGCGGCAGCAATCACCGTTGCACTCAACACGACTAGCAAAGACATTCTAAATCTTCCTGGCCCAGCCTATCTAATGCTACCCAGTCTACTGGCAGAGTTCCCGAGATGATCCACAGCTTGTTAGGAAAATTAAACAATGGTGGTACCAGAGCGTACACGATAGAGGAGCACCCAGGAATAGGTGCCGGATCGCTTAATGAAAGTACACCCAATTTTGAGTTGCTCGCCGGTCGACCTATCTGCGGGTTAACCGCCCGAGGGTTGGGTCGCAACCACAAGGCGCTCGAGTCCTGCCTGGCGGGCAGCGTCCATGACCTTGACGACATTCTTCTGGCGGGCGTCTGCATCTGCTTGCACAACCAGAACCTTTTGGCCGGATATCTGTGCTTCTTTACGCAGGGCAGAAAGCAGGTTGTCCTCGGCGACAACTGTACCGTTGATGGAAAACTTGCCCTTACTATCGATAGCAACGACAAGCGACTTCTTTTGATCGGATTTGTCGTCCGATGCGGAGGTCGGCAACTCTACTTTTAAACCTGTGTTTTGGATCAGCGGTGCTGTGATCAGCAAAATGATTACCAGTACCAGGAAGACGTCCGTGAGGGGCGTGATGTTGATTTCTGTAAAGCCGCCACGACCACGGCGTCCACCGCGTGCTCCCGGTCCTTGTACTGCCATGAGGATGCCTCTTGCGGAGTGGTTACTGGGGTACCGAGGTTGACTGCTCTACATCGTCTGCCTCGAGGTCCACGATGTCAGTGAA
>JACMIX010000296.1 GCA_014380935.1 Gloeobacterales cyanobacterium ES-bin-141
ACTTTTGGCCGCAGCACACTGATCGAGACCTCCGTCACCGAGGTCCAGCTGGAGTTGCAAAGCGCCCTCAGTTTTATGACTGATGAATTGCGCCAGGCCCGCTACATCTACAACACTGACAGCACCACCTTCGGTGAGGATCCCACAACGTATGCCATTGACCGCCTGCGCCTGGATCCGCTAAACCCGGCTATAGAAACTCAACCCAGCGATCTGAGCAATACCAACTTCGACAAGAGCCAGCTCGTGCAGGCCAATTCGGAGGGATTTCGCATCTTGCTCGCTTTCTGGATACCGTCCGTGATGGGCACCGCCCGGTTGCCCGAGGGTGCCGCTCCGGCGGTCGCCAAGGGTGTACCGCTGGCTATTTCCATCACGGACAACCGCCTGGTCATCTGGGGAACGAGCAACGCCATCCCGGCCTACAACCTGGTTATCTACTATGTCACCGACCCGCCACCTGACTCGGGCTGGCAGGGGCCGCGTATCCTCGAGCGCTGGGAGTCTTTGCCGGTGGCGATCCGCTTCGAGGAGTTCGCCCAGGCGGAGAACCGCAGACAATTTCTCAACCCCGCTACCCTCAACAGCGATGGTCCGACCACGGTCGATAGCCTGTTCTTGCGCACCCTTCCGACCGCCGACAGCGCTAGCTTTGTCCTGGCCGATCAGATGGAGCGCACCGGGGGATTGGATGTCCGCTACCTCAGTCCCCAAACCATCCAACTCAGTATCCAGGGCAGCCTGGAGGGGAGCCAGGCAGACAAATACCTGGCCAGTTCGCGCGACAGCGACGATGCCCAGACCTACCTGCGCTCAACCCAGGGTGATGCCCTGAGTTACACGACAACCGTGATTTCCAGGAACGTCTGCATGACCAACAACATCTGTGTGAAGGATCCTTGAAACCTCTCGACTCAGTAGCTGCCATGCCTGATGTCCCGTCACAACCCGGTCTTCCGGAAGGAGCATTTGCCCACGAAGCTGGGGGTCTGACTTTGCAGGTCTACGTCCAACCCAGGGCAAGCCGCTCCGAGGTGGTGGGCTGGCAACAGGATGCTCTCAAGGTGCGTCTATGTGCTCCTCCAGTAGATGGCAGGGCGAATCAAGCCTGTGTGGAGTTGCTCGCCGTTTTTTTCGGTGTGCCTAGACGGCAGATCGAGATCCTGCAAGGGCACCAGGGTAGACACAAAAGAGTGCGCATTATCGCTGACCCTGATGTGCTCATGGACAAGTTGGCTGAGGTGAAGCTGGCTCTCTAAAGTTGGATCAACTCAATACTCGAATTGACACTGACTATTTATCAATTGTCGGCTTCGCCTGCTGTAGGAATATTCAGAACGTAACCCTCCGTGAAAATCTGTAGCTCGAAATCGTTGCCACCTCTTGCTTTGCCGCAACCTGCAATGATACCTATACCAGAGATTTCAACCGTGAGCTTTTCTGCGAGAGTATCAACGAGTTGTGGCGTCAGCCAGGGAATGAGGTGTTGCCATTTGTGATTAGAATCCACGTTCGCTCGGCTCCTGTGACGAAGATAGAAATATTGTCTGCACCGTACTACACGGGACCCACGTGATGTGCGACGATGTCAGTCCTGACTTTTCCCGCGCAACCCTGCCTCAGTCGTCCGCCGCTTAAGTTCTTCACGCTGGTCCTCGCTGATTGGCCCTCTATGAATGAGCCCGGCGGCGCGTTTCGCGCCCGCTACCCGGGCAGGCCGCCAACCGTCAAGCTCGTCCTCAATCTTGGCCAGCGGATCGTGCGCTTCCCACCAACCTGGGGCAGCCTGTTCAATAATTGGACACAACTCATCAAAAAGATTGCCTAGTTCGTCGAGCAAATCCGATCGCCGACCAGCCATTGCATGATAGATCAAAACCTGTTTGCGCAAACCCTCCGGGGTTTGGGCCAACCACTGAGGAAAGCCCTCGTCATGCTCTGGACTCGTGTTCGCGTTGTTCACTGACGTTCGCCTCTCGGGCGCTGATGATGCGTTCATTCTGGCCTCTGGTAGTGTAAATGACCTTAACCGGCCATTGTTGAAAAAGCCGATCAAGTAGTAGCGATCTTCGGTAGCGGTGGAGTGGACTTCATCCCAGTCACTAACTTGAGCAGGGTCATCGAAGGCTGTGGCAGCTTCCTCAAAGGTGAC
>JACMIX010000297.1 GCA_014380935.1 Gloeobacterales cyanobacterium ES-bin-141
ACTTGACGTAGATGCTGCGGGAGATGTGGCCTTCCGGGTACTCCAGTTCTGCCTCGGCGAGGGCCGTTTGCGAACTGGGGCTCCAGTGAACCGGCTTGAGACCCCGGTAGATATAACCTTTGAGAACCATCTTGCCAAATACGCCGATTTGTGCGGCTTCGTACTCAGGCTGCAAGGTGAGATAGGGATTCTGCCAGTCTCCCCAAATACCATAGCGGCGGAAGCTGACCCGCTGGCGTTCGAGGGCTGCAATAGCGTAGTCGCGGGCATGGCGGCGCAGCTGTAAAGGAGTAAGTCCGGCCCGATCTTCTCGCTTCATAGCCTGGAGGACCTTCAATTCGATCGGCAGGCCGTGGCAGTCCCAGCCCGGCACGAAGCGGACCTTGCGCCCCTGCAGAAACTGGTAACGGTTGATGATGTCCTTGAGGGTTCTATTAAGAGCATGACCAACGTGTAGATCGCCGTTTGCGTAGAGAGGACCATCATGCAGGATGAACAAGTCGCCCGGATTGTGCTCAGCCAACTGCTCGTAAATGCGCTGCTCGTCCCAGAAGCGCTGGATCTCAAGCTCGCGTATAGCCGCGTTGGCCCGCATGGGAAAGTCAGTTTTAGGTGTGCGGACCGTTTCTTTGTAGTCAAAATTTAAAGTGCGCTCACTCACAGTCAGTCCTCGGGCTTCACGCGTTTAGATAAATCCAGTTTACGGTGCCGCGACGGGTGGATGGCAGATCGGCGAACCGCCTACCAACGGACAGTTAAGTAGACTGCTGTAATATAGATCGGCCTCAGCGGGAGACCTGTGCGTAGCATCATCGTCAACGGTTCATTTTTGAAACGTCAGGTGACCGGTGTAGCCCGCTATGCACGCGAGGTCACCAAGCGGTTGCTGCAGCACGAGAATGTTCTGGTAGCTTGCGATGATCTGTCTGTCTGCACAGAGCTTGATCCCCAACGCGTTCTGCATGTCCCACGCAGTTGGGCCGGTCGAGCTCTGGGATCAAAAGCCTGGAGCCAGTTGGATTTGCCCCGCCGTGTGGGCTCGCACGTTTTGTGGAGTGCTGAGAATATCGGTCCACTTGGTGTGCGCAACCATGTGCTTACCATCTATGACATTGCGGCCTTAGAACATCCGGAGTGGTTCCGCTGCGACTTCGTCGCCACGTACCGGTTTTATCTGCCCCGGCTCATCAAGCAAGTCAAAGCTGTAACCACGATTTCCGAATACTCGCGTGCGCGCATCGTCGAGTGGTTTCGGTTGTCCGAGGAGCAGGTGAGCGTGGCACCCTGCGCTGTCGATGCCCGCTTTCAACCCTGTCCTACCCATGAGATAGCCGCTGTGCGCGGACGCTACAATCTGCCCGAGCGCTATATCCTATCGGTCAGCTCATTGGAGCCGCGCAAGAACCTGCGCAATCTGCTCGAAGCGTGGCGGCGTTTAGCGGAGCAGGACCGCGACGGGGTAGGGCTGGTAATTGCGGGCGAGCGCGGCAAGGTGTTCGCGAATGACGATTATCGTATGCTCCTCGAACGGCTCCCCAGTGTCACCTTCACCGGATACTTCCCGGACGGGGACCTGCCGGCCCTCTACTCGGGCGCGTTGGGGCTCGTGTATCCTTCACTGTACGAGGGTTTCGGCCTGCCGCCGCTTGAGGCGATGGCCTGCGGGACACCGGTCATCACCTGCAACAACACTTCCCTACCCGAAGTGGTGGGTGAGGACGCGCTGTTTGTCGAACCGCTGGAGCCGGACTCAATTGCCGGGGCACTCGCTCTGTTGATTAAAGACGAGCCCCTGCGCCTGAAACTTGCACAAAGAGGCAGGCAAAGAGCAGGTCTCTTTGATTGGGACCGGTCCGCCCAGCTTATCTATCGCAAACTCGACGCAGTATGACGCTCGGAATGACCATGGGTAGACCGATAGACTTGCCCATCGACGCAACCGCACTAGACAGCAAGCACCGCTGGGAAGATAGCAAGGATGCGGGTACTTGCGGGCCTCCGAACCGTGCCACGACGAGATGTATAGTGGTGAGGCATTCCCGAAGAGCCTATGAGCGATGACAAGAGTGTGAGCTACGCCAACGGAGTGAAAGATTTTTCGTATTTTCAGTGTCAACGTCCGGAAATGCTGCCCTATATACCCCGCGAGGCGGTACGCATTCTCGACGTAGGATGTGGTGCTGGGGAGTTTGGCAGGTCCCTCAAAGCTGCGCGTGCGGTCGAAGTTTGGGGAGTTGAAATGGACGCCTCGGCAGCAACAGCAGCTACTCGGTATCTTGATCACGTTCTGTGTGAACCCTTCGATCCTATGTTGCATTTGCCGACGCGTGGCTTCGACTGCATAATTTTCAACGACGTTCTCGAGCATCTCGTCGACCCATTTGCGGCCTTGATATACGCCCGAGAGTTGCTCGGCGACAACGGCGTAGTGGTGTGCTCGATACCAAATGTCCGTTTCTGGCAGAACATGAAACATCTGCTGATCGATAAAGACTGGCAGTACACCGAGCACGGAATTTTAGACCGGACGCACTTGCGCTTTTTCACACGTCGCAGCATTCTCTCGACTTTCGACAACCTCGAGTACAACGTTACGCGCATCGAAGGCATTAACCCGTCTCTGTCCAGGAAGTTCCGCCTGCTAAACTGGCTGCTGTTCAACCAGATTGCAGACATGCGTTACCTCCAGTTCGCCGTTGTCGCCAGTCCACGCACCGCCTGAGATGAAAACGAAAGTAGCCTTTCTGCGCGGCCCCAATCTCAACGATGCGGAGTTGGTATCTTACCTGCCCTTGCTGGAGGATTACGAGTTCTCCTTCTATTGCAATGCCCGTTCGCCTCTGCCAATTCACACACCACAGGTGTCGCCCAGGACATTGTGGTATGCAGACGATATCGTACGTAGCCTACCCCGGCACCTACAGCCCGCCGCCGAGTTGCTCGGGCAGAAGTTCTTCGGTAACCTGCAAACCCCGCTCTCAATCGCTGAAATCTGCCAGACTCACCAGATCCTACACACAGCTGAAACCTCCAACGGCTATACACACAAAGCTCTTGCGCTCAAAGAACGCTACCCTCACAAGGTGGTCGTGACTGTCTGGGAGAACAACCCTTTTCAGCACGAGAATAACCTCACACGACCCATCGGGCAGAAGATCGGGGCTGGAAAACTCCTCGTACGCAAGTATGCGGACTATTTTTTAGTGCCCGCCGAGGCAAGTCGGACCGCGCTCGAACTCGAAGGAGTTCCGCTCGAGCGCATTGCCTGCATCGGTGCGGCTGTGGACCTGGAGCGTTTTCAGCCCAGGCCCAAAAGTGGTACCGTTCACCGGCAACTTGGTATCAGTCCGCAGGCCCGTGTGATCGTCTTCGCTGGACGCCTGGTATGGGAGAAGGGTGTCTTTGACCTGTTGGAAGCTTTTGCTCTCCTCAACCGTACTGCCGACCCACTCGAAGATGTGCATCTGCTGTACTTCGGTAGCGGACGCGAACGTCAGAACCTTGAACACGAGCGCGACCTGCTGAGTCTGCGCGGGCATGTGCATTTTATGAGCGGCCAAGCCTACGCCAACAGCGACCAGATGCCTGCACTTTTCAACGATGTCGATGTGCTGGTGTTGCCAAGTCTACCAACCCGCTACTGGCAGGAGCAGTTTGGCATGGTGTTGATCGAAGCGATGGCATCGGGTGTCCCGGTCATCGGCTCTACCAGTGGTGCCATCCCGGAAGTTATCGGTGATGGAGGTGTGACTTTCCCGGCCCATGACATCCGCGCCCTCGCCCACCACCTGAACGAACTGCTCCGGTTGCCCGCCTACCACCGCGAACTGGCCACAAGGGGCCGCCAACACGTTGAGCGCGCCTATTCGCCACAGGCCGTGAGCGCTCGTATTCGCCGCGTGTACGAGAAGGTACATGGGTAGCAGGTCGCGCAATATCTTTGTCAACGCCTCCGCGCTGGTTGTAGCAACGTTGCTGACGCGTGTCGTATCAGTGTCGGTTGTGGCATTGCTGGTCCGCACGCTCAGCACAGGCGATTTTGCACGCTACTCATACCTGACGTCATTCGTCGGTATGTTCGCGGCACTGGCTACGCTCGGTTTGCCCTCGTACTTGTCACGGGAGGTTGTTCAACAACCTCAACGCGCTCCAACTCTGCTCAAGACCGCCTACATCCTGCAAATAGTTTTCAGCGTGGTGAGTACACTGCTCATCCTGGTCTTGGGTGGATCTGGACGCAATTCGAGTGATATCTGGCTCTTGCTCTTGAGTACTTTTGGGATGGTGACGGCGACGACCGCGACCCTGTTTCTATACACAATCAACGGTCTCAACCGCTCCTATATCACTGCCGTTGTTACAGTCATCTCCTCACTTCTCAATACCCTGGGCCTTTTGCTAGTCATCGCCTTCAAGCCCGATCTAGAGGCACTTATCTGGGTGTACTTTCTCTCGGGAGTCATTCAGCATATTTTGAGCTTTCTGGCCTTTCGCTGGTTTTTTAAGGAGCTGAAGTTCGCCACTGGCTGGCCAGGTTTTCAGGACTTTAAGTCCGTCTTCCTCGACTCGTTGCCCTACGTGTTCCTGGTCGCCTTCACGACGATTTATTTTCGGATCGACATTGTTTTGCTCGAAGCCTGGAGTACGCTCGCGCAAGTGGCGCAATACTCGGCTGCGTACAAGTTCATCGAGATAGTCTCAATACTAGTCAGCTTGATCGGAACTGTCTTCTTTGCTGAGTTTTCGAACATGCAGGCCCAGGGTAATCAGAACACCGGAATGGTCCTGAAGCGGGGCTTACGCTACATGGTCTTGATTGCTCTGCCACTCGCAGCCTTGATTTCTTTCTACGCACGAGACATTCTTTTTATCTTCTACGGCGACAAGTACTTGCAGAGCACTGCGATGTTGCAGGTTCTGAGCTGGACGACAGTGTTTTTATTTGCACGTAACTTACAGACGGGCCTCGTCCAGGCGCACAACTACGTCACGATCCAGGTTTTTGTCTTTGCTGCCAGTTCTCTACTCAATGTCGGGCTTAACTACCTATTCATTCCTACCCAGGGCGGCTTTGGGGCAGCTGTGGCCACGCTGATCTGCGAAGTCTTCAACTTCCTGGCCTTCTCGTACTTCATCTACGCCAAGTTCGGTATTGTTTTGATCGAGCGCTGGATAGCACCGACTGCACTGGCGTTCGCGGCCATGCTGGCCGTCCTGGGGGCCTGCACGGCTGTACCGGCAGGATTGGGCATCAGTCTGGCCATACTTACGTTCGGTGGCGTCCTTTATCTCAGTGGCGGCTTACTTCCCGAAGATGCTGGAATGTGGAGGCGAGTCACGGCAAAATTGACCCGTAAATCTTCACCTGGCTAATGCTATGGCTCGGCCCCTGGTTTACGTCCTGATTCTGAACTGGAACTCCTACGGCTACGCAGTGCGCTGCATCGAGTCCCTACAGGTCCTGGACTACCCAAACTACCGCATTGTCATCATCGACAATGCCTCAGTAGATAGCTCCGAGCAAATTCTGCGCGCCCACTTTCCAGAGTTGCCTTTTATTCAGACCGGTGCCAATCTGGGCTACGCCGGGGGCAACAACCGGGGTATCGCCTATGCCCTCACACAGGGAGCTGAGTATATCTGGCTGCTCAACGTCGATACCTACGTCGACCGCCGCGCCCTAAGCACCCTGGTTGAGGCAATGGAAGCCAACGTCCGAGTAGGTCTGGCAGGCTCAAAAATCTACTACATGGAGCCGCCTGAGCGCATATGCTATGCGGGTGGCTGCGTTAACTTCTGGCTTGGCATTACCTTCCACCGCGGAGACAGCGAAACCGATACAGGCCAGTACGATCAGCCAGCACAGGTGGACTTCGTGACCGGTAGCAGCCTGATGGTACGCTCATCGGTAATCAAACAGGTCGGGCCGCTGATCGAGTCTTATTTTCTTTACTTTGAGGATGTCGAGTGGAGCTTGCGTATCCACAAAGCCGGATTTGAGCTACTGTTTGTCCCGGACTCCGTAGTCTGGCACAAAGAAGGTGGGACAAGTGGAGGTAGGACGAATCCCGATGTAATTTACTACGGAATCCGTAACAATCTCTATCTCATTGAGCGGCACTTTCCAGTCCCACAGCGGCTGATGGCGGGCCTGCGTCTTGTGCTTTCCAATGTGCGATTTCTGCTCCGGAATACAGCCAATACGCAGTACCGCTCCGCTGTTTTACAGGCTGGTTGGGACTACATACGGCGGGTTACAGGCCAGCGCACCAAGCCTTCTACCGATGTCTAGACGCGCTGCTTGGCAATTCGCACACTTGGGGGATGAGGTAGTCATAATCTTGAGCAGGTTGGGGAGCAAACTCTGAACAGTTCGCGCAATGTCTTCGTCAATGCTTCGGCGTTGGTGGTGGCGACGTTGGTTGCCCGTGTGATATCCATACCGGTAATCGCCCTGCTGGTGAGGGTGTTGGATGAGCAGGCTTTCGGGCAGTACTCCTATTTGGTCGGCTTTACTGGTCTGTTTGCTCCTCTAGCTGTACTTGGCCTGCCTGCTTACATGTCGCGCGAGGTGGTTCAGCAGCGGGAGCGGGCACCGATGCTGCTAAAGACGGCCTACGTGTTAGAGATGGTCTTCAGTGCAGTGACGGTGCTGGTCATGTTGGGACTAGGAGGGTTTGACTGGTTGCTCTTCCTGTGTGCCGTCGGAACGGTGGGCGGTGCCACATCGACACTGTTTCAAAACGCCATTATCGGTCTGAACCGCTCTCAGGTAACTGCTGCTGTCCAGGTCGTCGTTTCACTGTTCAACAACCTTTTGTTCCTCGCGGTGGTATTCTTCAAACCCGAGTTGACGGCGGCAGTGTGGGTTTTCGCCCTGGTGGGTGTCTTTCAGCACCTCATCGGCTATGTAGCCTTCCGCCGGTATATCAAGGAGGTATGGTTTGCCAGGGACTGGCCCGGGCTCTCGGATTATCAAGCTGTCCTGCGCGGCTCGCTGCCCTACCTCGCGGTCAGCCTGCTGGCGACTCTGTATTTTCGCATTGATATCGTGTTGCTTGAGGGCTGGAGCACCCTGGAGCAAGTGGCCCGCTACTCGGCAGCCTACAAGTTCATGGAAATCGGTAACCTCTTGATTGGGCTGGTGGGGGGAGTTTTTTTTGCAGAACTCTCGAACCTCTACGCCAAAGGCCGCCAGGATGTGGGCAGGGTAATGCAGCGCGGAGTGCGCTACATAGTGCTCATCACTCTGCCACTTGCCGTCTGCGCATCTTTTTATGCCCGCGATATTCTGTATGTGTTTTATGGCGACAAATATCTGCAAAGCGAACCGATACTGCAGATGCTCGCCTGGACTTCGGTATTGCTGGCAGTGCGCAACCTGCAGGGGGGACTCGTTCTGACCTACAACTATGTATGGATTCAGGTGGCGGTCTTCGGGGGAAGCACAGTACTCAATATCGGTCTCAATTACCTGTTGATCCCCAGTTGGGGAGGACTCGGTGCAGGTGCCGCGACGCTCATCTGCGAGGCCGCCAACTGTCTGGCCTTCGGTTGGTTTATCCAGCTCAAATTCGGCCTGCCAATGGTCGAACGCTGGCTCTTCCCGACTCTTCTCGCCCTGGGGGCGATGTTGGGCGTACTCCATCTGGCAGCCGCTCTTCCTGCGGTTGCTGGTCTGCTGCTGGGGGTTGTCACTTTTGGGGGAGTGCTCTACCTGGTTGGTGGTCTGCTTCCAGAAGACAGCGAGACATTGCACACTCTAATGGCCTGGTTTGCCCGTGAGCGCTCAAAGTGATCGAAAAAGGTCAGCTGGTTGGTGTCGGCCCTGAAGAATTGAGCGCTTTTATGAAGCGGCGAGCTGTTGGTATGGGTGAGTAGTGATTGTACGCCCATTGTTGACCCTGAAGCCCGATTTGCTCGAGCAACTCCGGTTGGCTGACCAGTCGATCAACCGTAGCCTGTGGGTCCTCCATGTCGACCCCAATATAATGCTCCCAATTGTGCGGCATAATCGGAAGTTGCATACCGTACTTTTCAAAGTCCAAATGAAAAACTGTACACCCAGCCGCAAATGCTTCCCATAATCGCCAACTGTCCCATTGAATGACCCCTCTAAATTTCAAATTGGGTTTTATTTTATTTAGTAATCTATATAGACGGTGTGTGATCCCGTGAGGTAGAGACTGCAAACTCGGCTCGAAGAAGAACCCACCAAAGCAAGCACATGCCAGCATAGAGCGCAGGCGGTGATAGTAACCCGGGTAGTGACGCCTACCTGTCTGCATCCAATCGATATAATCAGGGGTGAATGGAGCAGGTGGGCTTTCCAAAGCATCGATTGACTCATCGCTGGGTAGTATAGGTGACAGACGAGGCAGAAAATTCGTACGCGCCTGTGCCCGTACTGGATGGCTTACGCGAAAATTGACCAGGAGCTTACGCTGGCGGTCTAAAGGCTTGGGCTGCTCGATGGTGTGACGCAAAATTCGTTCACTTAAACCAAAAGCCCAGGGATGCATGTTTTTGGGTTGATTAGCTAACAAGGTAGAATGAGCGCGAAAGATGTGGTCGAACTGGCGAAACTCAGATTTGTGAGATCTAGTTACCAAACCATCAGCATTGTCGATATAGGCAGTTATATACTTGCGATCCGGGGCAAATAAGCGCTCAGGCAAACGCGCGAGCGGTTGAAAATCAAACCAGTTATGACTGAGGATGACCACAGAACAATCTTCTGGTCTTACTGCCTGGTCATGCTTGAGTAGGTAATTTCCGGAGACTGCATCTAACCAGTAATCAATGTTTGAGTAACAGCGAATACCTAGGCGAGTAAGACCTTCTGCCAGACAAACTGTTTCATGTTGATAGGCAGTATTGGTAGGCAAACCAGGCTCGACACAGTAGAAATAGACAGCCGATGGCTTGTCTTCTAGATCAAAACGTTGAGCGTCGCTTAACACCCTTAATACTCCTTCAAAGACACGACTTTGACCTTGTTCCGGTTTAGCAGACAGTCATGTTGTGGGGCGTTCTTAATTGGATAGTGTAACCCAATAGACCTGGATTACCACACCATCCCCCAACCGCCCATGCTCAGTAGTGACGGCCTGCTATACAGAAGCAAACCGCGACGGCTAATGCTTAATCTGAACTCATGTTGAAGCTGATCTGCTTTGTCATACTTTAGATCGGTGAAAGCCGATCGACCAGACGCCCGCTTCCGGAGATAACGTGTTTGAAATCGAGAAGAAGTACAACATCCCGCAAGAAGCGATTCCTCGGCTACGCGAGGCAATCGAAGCCCGCTACGGCGCTCCCCGCTCCCTCCAGGAAGAAGACCTACACGGATACACAAGCCCTACGAAGAACTATCTACGTCTCAGGCGCAGCGGTTCCGAACTTAAACTAATTGCCAAGGGACCCTCGACTGTGACCTTCGATGGCATCAAACAACGCCTAGAGGTCGAGATCCCCATTGCCCAAGCATTCGCTTCCCATGCCCGGCAACTGGTCGAGTTACTCATAGTCGAGCCGCTTCCCGGTCTGCGCCGCGAGAGGTTGGTCTGGCAAGCGCAGTCGGACGCAGAAATCGTCATGGATTTCCTCGAGGCACTACCGGATAGTGTTTTCGTTGAAGTGGAAGTGCTCAGTACAGATCAAGAAACCGCCCGAGAGCAGCTGCGCGAACTAGAGCGCCAACTTGGTCTTCACCCAGAGTGGCAAGAATTACGTAATTACGGCCAGATTTTGCAGGACTGTATTCTCTTCCCACCTGCCTGACCAGCGGGAACGAAGAAAGTGTTATAACCGGAGCATACAGGTGTTTTCCAGGGCATACTGTCGGGCAGACACTGACTACCACCCGTTCTGACCTAGGAACGCAAACTATGACTAACAACTTCGAAAAACTCATCGAGCAAGAAAAAGCAGAAGCCAAAGAAATCTGCTCCATTGAAGGCGATGGCTCCAAGCACTGCGCCGCTGCGTGGGATGCCGTCGAAGAATTACAGGCTGCTGCGTCACACCAGTCCAAAGCCGTCAAGAAAAATTCCCTGCAGACTTTTTGCGATGACAATCCAGAAGCAG
Organism: Gloeobacterales cyanobacterium ES-bin-141; assembly: GCA_014380935.1. Classification (GTDB taxonomy): domain Bacteria; phylum Cyanobacteriota; class Cyanobacteriia; order Gloeobacterales; family Gloeobacteraceae; genus JACMIX01. The sequence continues at coordinate 10,090 of JACMIX010000297.1, forward strand.
CAGAGTGCCGAATCTACGAGGACTAAGCTTCGCAAATATATATGCATTAGCCCGCCTCAGGCGGGCTTTTTCATCGGCGCCTGCCCGGCCCCTTTTTCTTAGAACGCGGGGGTACCGGAGCAACAGGAGGAGCAGCCTTGCGCCGACGCCGATCCTTGAAGTCTACCCAGGTGATATAAGCAATGCCACCGGTGATCGCAACTAGCAACAAAAAAAGGAACCCAATCAGTAGTTGATCAAACATCTTTGCAATACATGCGGCTTCTGAATCTGGCTGAAGCCCTGGGGCCTAAAAGCCGTTGCGTCCCCAGACGACCATCGCAATCGAGCCGATGAAGAAAGCCATGAGCGCAACCCAACCAATCGTGACAATCATAAGAAGCATGATGAAAAGTTTCAGACTTCATCATGCCACAGACACCGTTGCCGGAGTATGTCTCCACGACTTGAAATATTTCTTCACCTCCGTGAATAGCCATAAGTGGGCCTGATCCTCGACACTAAGATTTCAGGCCACTATTATGACCGCAGACGGAAGGAGAACCTGACCCATGGCAGAAGTCAAAGCATTGCCTTTCGGTGGCAGCACGCCCCTTTTCGGTGGCAGCACCGGTGGCCTGTTGCGCAAGGCGCAAATTGAGGAAAAATACCTGATTGTCTGGAACAGCAAAGAAGAGCAGGTCTTCGAGATGCCGACCGGCGGTGCCGCCACCATGGTCGCCGGTACCAACGTTTTATATCTGGCGCGCAAGGAGCAGTGCCATGCTCTGCATCGTCAGCTGGTATCAGGCTTCAAGATTCGCGATTCTAAGATTTACCGCGAGTTCCCGGATGGAGAGCAGATACTGATTTTCCCGATGGATGGTGCTCCCTCCGAAAAAGCCAATCCCGGTCGTGAAGTGGTAGGGTTTGTTCCCCGCAAAATCGGCGACAATCCTAACCCCGTGGATGTAAAGTTCACCGGTCAGGGTACATACGAAGTCTAGAGATGTGGGGGGGAACCTGTGGCTTCTCCCCCACGGGCATGTCCGGATAGTGCTTCTAGAATGGAAGTAGAACATATCTGGGAAGGCCTGCATGAGTGCTAATGTCGAAATCTACACCTGGGAGTTCTGTCCCTACTGCATTCGTGCCAAGAAGCTGCTTCAGAAAAAAGGCATCGCTTTTACTGAGTACAGCATTGATGGCGACGAAGCAGCCCGCGACAAAATGGCTGACCGCTCGGGAGGTCGGCGCAGTGTTCCGCAAATTTTTGTCGACGGTCAGCATATTGGTGGGTGCGATGACATGTACGGACTTGAGCGGGCCGGCAAACTCGACCCTCTGCTCCATGCGTCCTAAATATTCACCTGACTTGGGACAGTCTTGGCCCGTGCACCTATGAAGCTCCTTTTTATAGTCGATCCGCTATCTACTCTGATTCCCGGTCACGACACAACTGTTGCGTTGATGAGCGCTGCTTATCGCCTGGGTCATGTGGTCTGGGTAACGGAAATAGGTCAGTTGCAGGTTCATGACTCCCGGGCCTTCGCAAAGATGCAGCAAATTGCTCTGCATCTCGACCAAAAGCCCTTTTACACCGTTGAACAGACTCACTTCGGTCCTTTGAGTGCCGCGGATGCAGTCTGGATGCGCAAAGATCCGCCTGTAGACGTTGATTATCTGTATGCCACGCAAATCCTTGATCTAGTGAATACCGGGCGCATGGATGGGCAGCAGACTCTCGTTCTCAATAACCCGGCAGGGCTGCGCAACTGCAATGAAAAACTCTACGCCCTGCACTTTCCCGAATTGACACCTGAGACACGTGTCTGCCGTTACCGCCAAGACATCTTTGACTTTCTGGACCTACACGGCTCGGCTGTGATCAAGCCCCTTGACGGTAAGGGCGGTGAAGGCATCTTTCAACTTTCCCGCACCGATCGCAACCTCAATGCAATCATCGAGATGAGTACTCAGTACGGACGACGTCATGTGATTGTGCAGCGTTACCTCAGCGAGTCCCGTGTGGGGGATAAGCGGATTTTGCTGCTGGCCGGGGAGCCGATTGGTGCTTTGTTGCGCGTACCCAGGGAGGATGACGTACGTGGCAACATGGCAGCAGGTGGCCGCGTCGTCCGGACAACGCTGAGCGATCGCGAACGCCAGATTTGCACTACCCTGGCACCCCGTTTGCTCAGTGACGGTCATTACTTCGTTGGTATCGATGTGATCGGTGATTATCTAACCGAAATAAATGTCACCAGTCCTACCGGCATCTGCGAAATAAACATTCTGGATATGGTCGTCCTCGAAGAAACGGTTACAAAGTGGCTGGAGGTCCAAACTTCTCCCGCTCTCAACCTGAAAAATGGCTAGTTTTGAGGGTAACCAGACTATTGGCGGTAAATCTCCCACCAATACGTTAAACTTAGAAGATTGTCGGCCCTAGGGAGGACAGAATGCTTCACCGCAAGATCTATCAACTCTCGCGAGAGGGTACTGAGACCTGGATTTACCTGCGGGACCAGGGGCGGTGGCTGGAACGGGCAAGGATCCTGGACATTGAAGGCGACCTGGTCACAGTGCGCTATGAAACCGAAGACGAAGACGAAATTTGTGCCTGGGAAGAGATGATTCGACTCGAGAGCATCGGTTCTGTTACACGAAGACTCTCTTCTGTTCCCAAAGGTAGAACAAGCGCGAACGACTTGCCTATCTCAGATGAGTGTCCGGAGGCCGAACGCCTTCAGGACCGCTACACCTCTGACTGATGGCGCAAGATTTAGGCCCCACGCAAGTGGGGTTTTTTGTCTATATCGTGTCTTGAGGCACCTGAGCAGTTACCGGGAGCTTCATCCAAGGCTCAGCACTGACTTAAGACCTAAGACGGGTTATCCGTGCATCCACAAGGGGCAAGTACCCATGACAGGTGCGTGCCCGGCCACCGATAACCCGCCCCAGTTACGTTCACCAACCAGGGTCATGAATTCTTCTTGCCATTTGCGACTACTGCTTCCTTGAAGTTCTTTCCAGCACTGAAGGCCGGTGCAACCGTCGCCGGAATTACCATTTTCTCGCCGCTTTTGGGATTGCGTCCCTCACGTTCTGCCCGTGCGCGAACCTCAAATGTTCCAAAGCCAACCAAAGTAATCTTTTCGCCACTGGCAACCGTCTCTTGAATTTGCTCAAAGATGGCGCTGATTACAGTATCGGCGTCCTTGAGAGTAATTTTGGCCCGTTCAGCAACCGCTTTGACCAGTTCGCCCTTGTTCATCTGTCGCTCCTTAGCTATCTGCGAAATATTAAAGCATGAACCCCTCTCAGGGAGCCGATTTCAGCTATTTATTAGGCACAATTACCCCTATTGGGACCGGATTTGAGCATTTGTCCTGTTACTTTGGTGACATTGGACTTCTCTTCGCTCATGTTGCCTAGACTCCTCGTTCTCGACATTGACGGTACCCTCGTGGGTCGCAAACTGCAAATCAGCCCCCGAGTACTGCATTCTGTACAGCAGGCACAAAATTTGGGGGTGCAGGTGGCTGTGGCGACCGGACGGATGTATCGGGCCGCCCTCCCGTATCACCGCCAGGTAGGCTCGATGCTGCCCCTCATCTGTTATCAAGGTGCGTTGATTAAAGACCCCAGTGACGGCAAAGTTCAACTGCACTGTCCTGTGCCTATCGAGCGCACCCTGGAGGTGATTGATTTCATGGAAGAGCAGCAACTAATCGTCCACCTTTATATCAATGACACTTTGTACGTGCGGTCAATGACGGAGGCAAGCGAGCGTTACGGACTACGCACAGGCGTAGAACCTCAGGTTGTTGGCGATTTAAGACGTATTCTGACCGCTGAACCGACCAAAATTCTGGGGCTGACCCCTGATAACCTGACCACGGATCGTATGCTTCTCAAACTGCGCCAGCGCTATCTGCCCGAGGTTCTTTATCTAACCAAGTCAGACCCGACCTTTGTCGAGGTCACCAACCCCGCTGCTAGTAAAGGTAATGCCGTCAAGTTCCTGGCCGAGGAAATGCTCATGATCTCAGCTGCTGAAGTCATGGCCGTAGGTGACCAGCAGAACGACGCTGAGATGATCGCCTACGCCGGTATTGGCGTTGCGATGGGGAATGCCCCAGTAGCGCTTCAGACGCAGGCGACCTGGGTAGCGCCCAGCGTTGAAGAGGATGGCGTCGCCGCCGCAATTGAGCAATTTATTCTCAGCGTATAACACCGAACTCACAAAAAAACACTGGGGTATATATACACTCGAGGTAGAAATTCTTAGGATTCAGGCGTATAATGAAGGCCAGAACTCCTGTTGATAAAGCCTGGGGGGGAAATTGTCAACAGGGGAAGACATAAGCCTGTTCTCTTAGAACAGGCCTTTTTGTTAGACTAGAGTTCTCTGTTTTTGCATATACTACTCGTTAAATTTGAGCTTGGTGACCGAGCGCACATGGAGTAAAAGCTACATATGGTATAATTTTAAGTAAAGATATATTAAGAGCGGCTGACGTTTTGGACAACACCCCTCGTATCTTCTGTACTAGCTTCGGAACGGTCATTTTCTTTTACCGAGGTGAGCGCGACCTCGCATCCACCCCGTGCCACATGTGGCAAGTGGCTATACAGTCACCCGAAGGTAAAATCTGCGTTGCCGAGCAAGCCATTCCCTGCAAGGCAAAGCGCCAACCGGGGCTTTACGATGCTGAGTCGATGGCTCTGCTGGTTTCAAAAGGTAAGCAAGACCATTTCAGAAGTGGTCTTTAGCGGCACGGATGTAAGTGAACACAGCTATTGGGTTCTGACTCCCGGCGTGCGCTTGCAGACTCGTGTCATCCCAGCGCAGAAATGGGTTGGTTGCACGCTCGACAGCAATCGTCGAGGGAACGGTCGGCTCCTGACGTTGCCGCATTTGCTGTGTACGCTCCATGCGCTTCCTGAGCTCCAAATTTTGTCCGTCTACGCTGAGTGCGAACCGCAAATTGTTAAGTGTGTACTCGTGCGCACACCAGACACGTGTATTTCCCGGCAAGTGACGCAGCTGGTCAAGCGAATCAAGCATCTGGGCCGGAGTCCCCTCGAAAAGACGCCCACAGCCTCCGGCGAACAGGGTATCGCCGCAAAAGAGATCCCCCGAGGTACGAAAGTAATAGGCAATGTGACCACGCGTATGACCGGGTACGAAGTAAACCTCAGCACCCTGGCCTGCAAATTGCACCTGCTCACCTGCCTCAAGTCCAACTGTCTGACCTGGAATGCGACCCAAGTCTTGAACTGAACCATAGACCTGAGCATGAGGATAGACTTTGAGCAGATCTCGGTTGCCTCCTACGTGATCTTGATGGTGGTGAGTATTGAAAATGGTAACGAGGTCAAGCTGAAGCTCTTGCAATTTCGATAGCACCGGTGCCGCCTCTGCTGGGTCCACGACAGCGGCGGTACTTGAAGATGGATCGACGAGTAGAAAGATGTAATTGTCACGCAGGACGGGCAAAGGGTAAATCTGCATAGGAAGCTCATAGTACTTCTCCCCATCTAGGTGAGTAGAAGTGTCTTCAGTTGAAACTAGCAATTTGCACCCTGACAGTGGCCCTGTTCTTCTTCAAAGGATTCGGGACTGCGGTCCACCAGTTCCAAAGTCAGCTCGCGTGCCAGTTCGTATCCATCGGTTGAAGGCAGGTCATCGCCGTCACCCAGTTGTTCTTTTGCCTGACTAATTACTGCAAAAGCCGTCGCTAGATCGCTCAGGAGTAGTTCATCGCTCTCGGGTAGAGGTGCTCTGAGAACTGGAATAGCATGTAGTTCACAGTATTGATGCTCTGCATCATTATTTGCGATTCGAAATGGATAACAGTTGTTGAGTAAGAAGCACTCTTTTTGCTCAGGGCAATGGGGATGACGGACCAGGGAAAAACAGCCTCGAATGCGGCGGGCAAGACGGGTCAGTCGAGAAAAGTCAACTTGCAGCATGGTTGCCACTTATCTTGAATGGGCACATTCACTAGCATGCCCTATCGATCCCGGCCTAGACCACCTCTCTTACGGGTGATTCTGCCGGACGGGGATCATTTGCGGGCAGGGCACCCTGGGAACGGGAGGAAGCTTGTTTGGGGTATGATGCCTCAGACACATTTGTTGGGATGTACCTACCCGTTGAGACCTGCTCTGCGAACCTACTTGAAGACGCTATCTCACCTTGCAGCCTGGTTATACGAGAGGCCTGTAATCTACACAGCCACAGGCCTCTTGCTGACATGTATTACGCTGTTCTTTTGGCAGTTGGATGCTTACAGCCTTTTCGACCGCACCGAAACCGAAACAGCCGAGGTCGCTCGCCAGATGTGGGAGCGAGGAGATTTAGTAACACCCTTCTTCAACGACGTACGCTACTTCGATAAACCCGTCTTGCTGTACTGGCTGATAGCAGCAGGGTTCACAGTCTTTGGCATGGGGGAGTGGGCTGTACGATTTCCCTCGGCTGTCTTTGCCACGCTGCTGGTTATCGGAACCTGGTTGTTTGTTGCTCGCTTGATTAACCAGCGCACGGCTTTGTTTGCTGCCACGATGCTCGCGGCCAATCCATTTGTCTTTGGCCTGGGTCGCACGGGTGTCACTGACATTGGCCTGACATTCTTTCTTGCCGGTGCCTTATACAGCTGGTACTGGTCTTACAGTTCTCAGAAGCGTGAGGGCTATTTGTGGTTTTTTGCCTTGCTTGCCCTGGCCGTATCGATTAAGGGACCGCTGGCCCTAGTGCTATGCACGCTGATCATCGGTATCTTTCTTGTCTGGACTAGTGGGTGGCGGGCTGTCCTGCTAAGTATGCCCTGGATATGGGGAACTCTCCTGTTCGTTGGGCTCACCCTACCCTGGTATATCCTGGTCACCTGGGCAAACGGCTGGGACTTTATTAATACATTCTTTGTACATCACAACGTCAATCGCTTCTTGAACGTGATCGACAAGCAGCCAGGTCCCTGGTACTACTATCTGCTGTACACACCTGGTGGTTTCTTCCCCTGGATTGTGCTGTTGCCGTTGGGATTCAGACACCTGCGCTTCTCGTCTGGCTACTGGCAGCATCAACCCGCGAACCGGCAGTTAGACCTATTTATGGCCATCTGGTTCGTCGTTGTCCTGGTGTTTTTGAGTTCTGCCTCTACTAAGTTGCCGCACTATATCGCCCCTGCTCTTCCGGCTCTGGCTTTCTTGTGTGCCCGTGCCTGGGAGGTGCAGACTCGTGAACCAGGCCGTGGGCTCAGACTCGGGCTTGGCATCATCTCCGGTGGTTTGGTCGCGCTCGCGGCGGGGTTTGCTTTTGTCCTGGACTTCGTGCGCGATCCCGCCTTGCCGGAACTCCAGACAAGTATTGAGCGCACTGGCACACCCTGGTTCCTTGCGGCCGTTTGTCTCGCAGCCGCAGTTGGTGTCCTCTTCAGCCTGGTGCGCAGACAGGCTTTCTGGGCTTGGGCAATCAGCCTACTGACGTTTGCCACTATTGGCCTGACCGCCATCGATCGCTTGATGCCGGTGCTTGAAGGACAAATTCACGGCCATCTACTCGATATCGCCGATATCTTGCGCCGCGAGGCCGACTCCGGGTACTACCCGGCCACGCTTGGTGTCTATGCACCAAGCCTAAATTTCTACAGTGGCATCGACCGGATTCCCGTGTATGAAAGCCGCGCCCAAGTACGCTACCGACTCGCCAAGAACGAGCACCTGCTATTGGTGACCACAGACGCACGTTTGTCTCAAACGGGCCTTGACCTCACTACCTACAAGCCCGTTCGGAGCGCCGGTATTTACAAGCTTTTTGTCCTGCCGCCCTCTGCCTACGCAAACGTTTGTAAGGTCCCCTGCCAGTAATGCCGTACGAGCGGCCCCGAAAAACTACTTGTGGACAAACTTAGTATTTACCTCCCACGTAAACTCTAAATGTGTAGGATTCAGTCTGTGAATCAGGTAAACTGACAGCGATTGTTCCACTGGCCAGGATGATTAACCTTCCGACTATTCCTGAGCGAGTATCGCGGCCCATGAGTTTGATGTCCTGGGCTCCCGAAGCGCGTTTGCTGTTAACTCTAACTCTGCTCTGGCTTGCCTTCGGTTTGCTTGTGCTCTTTTCGGCTTCGGTACCGGTCGGGCTGATGCAGTACGGCGATGGTCTGCGTTTTTTTAACCGTCAGGCGCTCGGAGCCCTGCTGGGCCTGGGGGGGCTTGCCCTCGCCTGCCGAGTGCCGCTTGAGCGCTGGTTTCGAATTGCCCTGCTGGTTTTTCCGCTTCTGGTGGTGCTTATTGTATTGGTCAAAGTCCCCGGGATCGGGGTTGAGTTAAACGGGGCACGCCGCTGGTTCCAGATTGGCCCGCTCTCAGTCCAGCCATCTGAACTGGTAAAGCCTTTTTTGCTCTTGCTGGGGTCGTTGGTGCTGGCACGCTGGCCGAGATTACCCGGTTGGTGGCGTGTTGTGAGTGTGGCGGTGATGGGACTGGCAATCGGCGGGGTCTTGATTCAGCCCGATCTCGGCACAGCCGTTCTCCTGGCAAGCGTACTGTGGTGTTTGGCTTTTATTAGCGGCTTCAATCTATTTGGCTTATTCCTGCTGGTCGGCCTGGGTGGGGGAGTTGCCTGGTGGAAGATTAGTACGACCGCCTATCAGATGAATCGTATCCAGGCGTTCATGGACCCATGGGCAGCACCTCAGGCCGAGGGCTACCAGCTCATCCAGAGCCTGCTCGCGGTCGGCTCCGGGGGAATAACCGGTAGCGGCTTTGGTCTGTCTTTACAAAAAGCCAGTTCTCTACCCTATCCTTATTCAGATTTCATCTTCGCCGTTTTTGCCGAAGAGTTCGGGCTGTTAGGTACGCTTGCCTTCGTAGCCTTCTTACTGGTTTTCCTCGTTGCCGGACTGCGCGTAGCAATCAAGTGTACCGACCCTGCCCGCAGATTGCTTGCAGCCGGGGCAACCCTGCTCCTGGTCGGGCAGGCTTTTTTACACATCGGCGTGGTCGCGGCCGCACTACCGCCCAAGGGCATCCCGCTACCGCTAGTCAGCTACGGTGGCAGCGGCTTGATTGCGAGTCTACTGTGTTTTGGTCTGCTCATCCGTGCTGCCCGCGAGATCAACACTGGTGATGTCCTGGTCTGGCTACCTCGCCGTCACCGCGCACGACTTCGCCCACGAACATTCGTGCCGCCTAGGCGAGTAGCGGTGCGTAGTCGCTGAGGACTTCACAGGAATTATTGGGGCTCTCAACCAGCTTGACTCTGTGCAGATGGGCACCGAGAGTAAGGACCGGTCCCTCCAGCAAATCACGGATGTGCAGGGCAATATTTTCTGCCGTCGGCACTACCTCCGCAAAGTAGGGAACGTCTTTGTTGAGAAAGGTGTGATCGAACGGGAGTAGGACCTTATCTTCGATAACCTTCTGAAGTTTTACCAGGTCAACCAGCATACCCGTCCGCTCATCGATATCTCCCCTGACAGTCACCTCGAGCAGGTAGTTGTGGCCATGGCCGTTCGGGCGGGCACACAGACCGTAAATCTCGGTGTTCTCCTCCAAAGAGAGCGTATCGAGCGCGAGGCGATGAGCAGCCGCGAAGTGTCCACCCACGGTCAAATAGGCTTGCATTCCTTCTCCTTGGTATTCGGCCCAGAGGTCTTCAGATTCGTGAAGCTGCACGCGGACCACGGGTAGATGAGGTCTGAGGCGGTCGAAGATCGTTCGAGCGATGTGCTCGGTGGTCGGCAGACTACGGCCAAATTCGGGCCAGACCTGATTGAGGTAAGCAAAATCGAGTTGACTCGTGATCTCACGCTTGATGATCTGTTTAACATCGGACAGGTTGAGGACCATGCCGTAGGCGTCTACCGGACCGTGCATCGATACGTAAAGGGTATAGTTGTGCCCGTGACCCGGGAAACGCGAAGTCGGCCCGAAGCGCTCCCAGTTCTCCTCTTCGCTCAACTCGTCCAACCAATAACGGTGGCTGGCTGAGAACCGCGCGCGGCGTATGATGATGCAAGACATAGAGAGATCACATATCTTTACTCAGGATATCATCACGGGGATCAAGACCGCTTCTCCCGCACGATGCATACCGTAGAACTCGCGGATTACGAGAATGCACTGCTGGCCCGCCTTTACGACGCGGAGTACGGTCCACTTGATGGTAATTTGAGTTTTTATCTTGAACAGCTGGCCCAACGTCCCGGCGCAGTCCTGGAATTATCTTGCGGTACTGGCCGGTTGTCTATTGCGCTTGCCTGCCGGGGCTGGTCAGTGACCGGGCTGGATATTTCTCAGGCGATGCTTGGTGAGGCGCGCAAAAAAGTTGAGTCGCTACGCATGGTCGGTCCAGTGACCGATATTGCGTGGATCGGTGCGGATATGACCGATTTTGAGCTGAAGCGGCGGTTCACCAACATCCTGATTCCCTTTTCGGGTCTGGGATTTTTGGATGGACAGGCTCGCAGGAAGTGCTTGCTTGCTTGTCACCGCCACCTGGAACCCCGAGGACAGTTGGTGATTGACTTGTTCAACCCCGGCACCACAACGCCTTCAGGTACGGCGGCGACGGAGACACTTGCAGGCACTCGTCAGCTGAGCGACCCTACCACCGGGCAAATTTTCACCAAGGATACAAACATCGAGCGCACGGCCGACTGCATTACTATTCGGTACTTTTACCGGGCAGATGCGCTCTGCCTGCAGCAGACTCTGCGTCAGTACCCGGTCCGCCCGCCCCAGATAGAGCATGAACTCGAGGAAGCCGGCTTCGTCGCACTCGAGAGTTATGGCGACTACCGAGCGAACCGCCTCACCCCACGCAGTCCGCGGTTGCTCATCATTGCCCAGAAGACCGAACTGTGAGGGTGAACAGGTGATCAGGGTTGAACCAGTTTCCCCGCCCCGATGGTCACCTTGGCTGAGAGAATTTTGTCTCCAGGTTGCAGCTTCTCGGCATTGGGCATGCCGTCCACCACGTATCCAAAGACGGTGTTGTTCCCGTCCAGGAAGTTGCCGCGCGGGTTGACCATCTCGTTGTTTCCGTAGGTGATGTAGAACTGCGAGGAACCCGAGTTTGGGTCGTTACCCTTGTGTGCCATACCAACAGCACCGGGCAGATGCTTCATGACTGGAAATACCGACTCCTTGATACCCGCTTGCTTGAGGGTTTTGCCGTAGACAGGCTGGGTTGTGCCTTCAGGCACTATCTCCATCGGCACCGTGCGTACTTTGCCCGTCCGCGGATCGACATAACCCTCCAGACTCTTGGCAATACCGAACTGAACCAGGTAGCCCTTTTCAGATCGGTCAACCATTGCACCGTTGTAGACACCCTTTTGGACCAGGTCCACAAAGTTACCGGCATTGATAGGAGCCCGTCCCCCATCGACAACAATCACGATCGGGCCGCGACTAGTTTCAAGCTCCACCTGAGCTTTGCCCTCAAGACGCGGCAGGTTTTTGTAGGCGTCGGGAACCTCGATAGTCTGGGCTATCGCATGACTTGCATGCGTCCACTCAGATGCCACCTGATGAGTGCCCAGTAGACCGACCACGATTACCGCGATCAAAAACTTGTTCACCATTGACCTCCTGCAGCGCAAATCACCTCACAAGCCTTTTACATTATCAAACCCTGGACTCTGTTTTGCAGTCTTTGAACCCGCATCCTGTACCCCGGCAGTGCTCAGCGATACATTCTATCCTCCGACAGATGGAAGAGTGCATGCCACTTCCTTTAATTAGAGTGAGGTATTCAGAGATTGTGTACTTATTGCACTTGTCTAAAACAAGTACATTTGGTCTCGCATAGAGCATGACGGGTGGGCTGTTCGAGCAGTTGCGAATTTCATTTAAGGAGTGTTTATGGCAGCACGTTTGGTTTTATCGACGGCATGTTTAGCCGCCGTTGTCCATTTAACCCTGGTATCCATCCCAGCACAGGCCGCGCCCATCCAGAGCACCTTGATTGCCCAAGAAGACGGCGTTCCCCGAATCAGCAGTTTTGATGTCAAGCCGAACAACAAGTTTGATCCAGGCACAGAACTGGTTTTTACAATCGAGGGGACGCCCAAGGCAAAAGCTTTTGTAACGCTTCCCGGGACCGACAAAAACATCGTCAATCTGAAGGAAACTAAGCCCGGTGTCTACACGGGAGGATACAAAATCCAGTCCGATGACGCTATCACCAAAGATACGTTCGTCAAAGGAGACGTGCAGATTGGTGGCAAGGCGAGCACTGCCAGTATTCAGTTAGCTGGCCAGGGGGCGAGCATACCCTCGCCGGGGATCAACCGCCAGAATGTCAATCCAAACCCCCAGGGCGGACAGCAAAGTAGCCCACAAACCTCAAGCCAAACTGGGTCGTCTACGATGACCGCTCGGTCCTCGGATGCAACTGCTGAGAAATCAGGCGTTCCAAAAATTGCCAATTTAAAAGCTGAGCCAGCCAATAACACCAAGGCCAACGCAGCTGGCCAGTTTGATGAGGGCACCGAGATTGTCATTACTCTGCAAGGAGACCCTGGTGGGAGAGCAATTTTAACGATTGCCGGTGTTCCGGACACGCTCACCATGCAAGAAAGCAAGCCCGGGGTTTATCAAACCCGCTACAAAGTCGAACGCAGATTCAGTCTTTCTGAGAGCACGACCATGCGCGTGCGCCTGCAGCAGGGAGATCAAGTTAACACCGCCACAGCCCGGATCGGTGGGCCGGCGCTCAATACCCCGCAGATGGGCGATGTTCCGCCGCCCTCACCCTGAAGGGGAGTGCACTCCGACAGACTCTAGATTCACGGTGCTGCTTCCCTGCTTACTTGCAAGTAGAGGGGGAGCGGCACCTTTAGGTTGTTTTGAGGAAATTTTATGTTGACACGTTTGTTCTCAGCGGCAACGGTTCTGGCTATAGTTACCCTGGCATCTGCGCCTGAAGCTCAAGCAGCCCCTATCTCACCCCAGATAATTGCTCAAAGCGCCGGCACGCCACAAATTGATGATTTTAGTGTCGGACCCGTGGACAGACTCATCCCTGGAACGGAGTTGGTCTTTACCCTGGCGGGGACACCCGGTGCCAAGGCAAGCCTGACAATTACCGGTGTAGCCACGAACCTGCCGATGAGCGAGGTGGAGCCCGGCATCTACGAGGGCCGCTACACGATCCGCAATAAGGACAAACTCACCGAGAGCACAGCTGTACGGGCCAACTTGCAGCAAGGAAAGCGGGTTAATAGCGTCCGTTTAGCACAGCCCTTGATTGCCAGTGACAATGAGGGAACAACCGGGAACCGCAACTCCGGCTCGGCTGGCATTGAGCGCTTTACGGTTGAACCCGTGGCCCGCATTGAGCCAGGCAGTGAACTGGTCTTCTCGCTAGATGGGACACCGGGTGGTAGGGCGACGTTCTCCATTGCCGGTGTGGCGCGTGACATCCCGATGAGCGAGCTCGACCCCGGCATCTACGAGGGACGCTACACAGTCCGTAACCAGGACAACTTCCGCTCGAGCCCTAGTGTCACAGCGTCGTTACAGGTAGATGGACGCACTTCCCGCACCCGTCTTGCCCAGCCGCTCATCAGCAGCAGTGGTTCCTCACAAGCCACATTGCCCCTAGTCGTCCTCAGCCCGACCAACAACAGTCAGGTCAGCAGTGGACCAGTTGAGGTAAAGGGGCGCAGCGCTCCGAATACGACTGTGAATGTACAGGTACGGGCTGTCGCCTCACTCGCCGGTCTGCTCGGGATTAACCAGGACATCTACAACCAGAGTGTCCAAGCTGACTCTCAGGGTAATTTCAACTTTACCTTCCGGCCGCAGCTTGCAACGCCCGGTACCCGCTATGAGGTTAGTCTTAGCGCCTCAAAGGGCGAACTGACCAAAGACCAAAAACTGGTGCTTATTCAAAAATAAGCACCCACAAGACACCTCCGGGCTACCCGGTGAGGCCGAATCAGGTCTCAAGCGGCGTTTTCTGAAGGCACCTCAAAGAGCAGATCCGCACCAGATCTCGTCTGCCGACTTGAACCTGAAACCCGTGCTTGAGTAGGAAATTCGCTAATTTCTTGCTCGTAGGCGGCAATGGCCTGTTCAGCTTCAAGCAGATCTGGATCTGGAGTTTCGGTAGTGAGTTCTTCGAAGGCCTGCACAGCTCTGAGAGCTTCCTCGAGTTCGAGCAGATTGCCTTCATCTAAGAGCGGTTTGAGTTCAGCGAGGGCCTGGTATTCTTCCTGAAGTGAGGTGTGCTGAATGCGTAGACTGGCAAAGTCCTGCTGAATCTCGGCCAGCTGATTGAGCAGGTCAGAAAACTGGCATTTGAGCTTGGCATGATCGAGGTCAATGTCCGCGTAACGGTCTGCCAACTGAATGTAGGACCGGCTCAGCCTTACGTATTTATCGCTCAACGTAGTCATGGATGGGTGCTCCTGCGCGCTTGAGTTGATCTTATAACGCCTGGACACGGTCTCGATGATCCCTGAGGCACATCGAGGCACATCCGGGTTACGCAGCAGCTATCCTGGCAATCAGTGTCACTGTGTAACCGGGTGCAAACCTACCTGCCCTACATACATCCGTTGCTGATGCTCCTCCTGGTCTTCCCGGCAGGCATCGCCGCCGCTTTTTTTGGTCTGCAGCTGCCGCAGGCGCGAAGCGGGGGAGAGCGCCGCAAGCTATCCCTCAAACTGGTCCGCGATCGGCACATTGCGAGCGGTGTCACTTTTTTACTCGCGGTTGTGGCAGTAGCAGTCATAGGGGGTTTTGCGAGCGAATCACTTCCGGATGGGATCAGTACGGATGTACATGGTGCAGGGGCGTTGCTGGTCTTTGTACTGCTTGCCATCTCGACTGCCCTGGTAAGCCTCAAGCCTCTCAAGCGTCTCAGTTGGTCCAGGTTCGTGCACTCTCTACTCAACGGGACGGTTCTCGCGGTCCTGGCCTTGCAGTTCTTGAGCGGTGCAGTCATTCTCAAGCAGTTGTGGCAGGTCGGTTAGGCTGGCTTACACGTCGATTTGCGATTTGGGCTGCAAGTTCTAGCGCGGCCAGCAGACTGTCAGGGCGTGCCACACCCCGTCCGGCAATGTCGTAGGCAGTGCCATGGTCGGGCGAGGTCCGGACGATGCTCAGTCCAATGGTCGTGTTGACTGCTTGATCGAATGCCAGCAGCTTGACTGGGATCAGGCCCTGATCGTGATAGAGAGCCAGGTAAGCGTCGAAGGGAGTTGTCCCCCTACCATACCAGGCGCGTCCCGGTGCAACCCATAGCGTATCGGGAGGCACCGGCCCACTGACTCCTCGACCGTGCCAGCCTTCGAGCAACGGACTCAACCAGTCGCACTCCTCCCGACCCAGTTGGCCTCCCTCACCACTGTGCGGGTTGAGTCCGGCCACGGCAATGCTCGGCTGGGCAACGCCAAAGTCTGAGCGCAGGCAATCCGTGAGCAACTCGAGCTTGGCCTCGATGAGTTGTGGGCCAAGCACCACGGGCACTTCACGCAGGGGAATATGCGTGGTGGCGAGCAACACCCGTAGAAACCAACCCGTGTGAGGCGAGCGAGCCACAAATAGCATGCCGTAGCGGTCCGCTTTGCTCATCTGCGCGAGGACTTCCGTCTGACCCGGATAGCGGTGCCCGGCCAGATGCCAGGCGGTCTTTGAAATAGGTGCTGTCACGAGTGCTTGGGTATGACCGGCGAGCGTCCATTCAATCGCAGTACGCAAATAGGCGAAGCTTAATTCCCCGCTCGCCGCGCTGGGAACACCGGGAATAAATCTGTCTCCGACAACATCCACGATCTCAATTTCGGCCGGATCTGCCAGGGGAACCTGCCCAGTACTTCGCAAGTGAATATATGCGTCTTCTAGCAAAGTACGGCTTGCAAAGACGACGACCTTGTAGTCTGATGAAGCTACCCGTAGAGCGAGAGCTTTGAGGATAATTTCCGGACCGATACCGGCCGGGTCTCCCATTGTTAGGGCAAGTAAAGGCATATTCACAGCCCAGCACCAACTTGTCTAATACCCCTCCACTCTAGCAATCTGCCATTTGCACATAATTGGGTACTCTATTCAGTACAAATGACAACTTTTGAATCATCGGCAAATGTGAAATACTATAAAGCAATTCTCTATCCTCCCGTGAGAATAGTTTTTCCCTTGCGCAAAACCCATGCGCTTCTCGAGGTGAATATATGAAAGTAGGCGTTATTGGTACAGGATATGTCGGGTTAGTGACTGGTGCTTGCCTGGCAAAGGTTGGCCATCAGGTCATGTGCATGGACAACAATGTCCAAAAAGTTGAACAGCTCAATCAGTTCATCATGCCCATCTATGAGCCCGGCCTAGAAGAGATTGTGCGTTCGACCGTCAACGAAGGCTATCTGCAGTTCACATCCCAGATGGGCGAGGTAGTCCGGCAAAGCGATGTCATCTTCATTACCGTCGGTACTCCTTCGCGTCCGGACGGCTCCCCGGATCTGTCCGCTGTACGTGCGGTAGCACGGAGCATTGGTCAGCATCTAGACGGCCGTTACCGAGTCATTGTCAACAAATCCACCGTTCCGGTCGGTTCAGGCAACTGGGTGCGGATGCTGGTTGAAGACGGAGCACGTCTTGCAACACAAGCGACCGTGGCCGTGAGTGAGTCGAGTGTGATAGCAGTCCTCAACCTTGCACCCGAGCCAAATTTCAGCATTGTCAGCAATCCGGAGTTCCTGCGCGAGGGGAGTGCCATCTACGATACCTTCAACCCCGACCGTATCGTGATTGGCTCCGAGGACGAGCATGCCGTTGAAGTCATGCGCGAACTGTATGCCTTCTGGATCGCACCACAGCAGAGCGATAAGATTCCTGTCCCCATGGTGGTGACTGATCTCGCCTCGGCTGAGATGATCAAGTACGCAGCCAACGCATTTCTGGCGACCAAGATTAGCTTTATTAACGAAGTCTCCAATATCTGCGAGCGGGTTGGTGCCGACGTGGAGCGGGTAGCCCAGGCAATCGGTCTTGACAAGCGTATTGGCCATCAATTCCTGCGAGCCGGGGCTGGCTGGGGTGGGTCTTGCTTTCCCAAGGACGTCTCGGCACTGGTGAGTACCGGTCAGGAGTACGGCTACGATTGCAGCTTGCTCAAAGCTACCCTCTCGGTCAATGAAAACCAGCGCCGGGTCGTGATCGAGAAGTTGCAAAGGGAGTTGCGTATTTTGAAGGGACGTACGATTGCTATCTGGGGTCTGGCTTTCAAGCCTCACACCGATGACATCCGCAGCGCACCCGCCCTCGAAGTGGCCAACCAGTTGCTCAACCTGGGTTGCCGAGTCGTGGCACATGATCCAATTGTGACGGCAGCCCAGGCAAACGTACAGGTACCGGACTTACAGGTTGTCGATGACCCCATGGAAGCCGTTAATGGAGCGGATGCCCTGGTCCTGATGACGGAGTGGCCGCAATACGCCGAGCTATCCCTCGAGGCAGTGGCTCAACGGATGCGCCAGCCCATCTTGCTTGACGGTCGCAACTGCCTCGACCCGCTCAAGGCTCGCAACGCCGGTCTGTCCTACACGGGCATCGGTCGTTAAACCGAACGCCCGCCTTGTCAAAGGCGGGCGTTGCTCGGGTTACTGAGCAGTGCGGAGCAACTCAGAATAGTTACTTACTCCCCCGGTAACAGCATTTGCTGTGCCGGGTTCATGGTCTTCGAGGGTTTGCAACAGAACCTGGATGAGGGGGTTACCCTGCAGTACCTCGCGAACCACCTGCTTAACGCTCCGCTCCAGCAAACCTCTCACCCCACCCCAGTCATAGACTGACCGGCCGCCAGTGACGGTGGCGTATTCTTTGAACCCGTCGCGTGCCACTCGCTCGATGGTGGTACGGACCATGCTTTCAAGATTACGACTTTCAGCGGAGCGGGCCACGGCTTTGATGCTGACCTGAGGCCGAGTCAATAAATTGCCCTTCGAGTCCACGGCCACCGCGACAGTCACAAATCCATCATTGGCCAGACGCTGCCGTTCTACCAGGGTGGTGTTGCTGACCATGCTGGAGCGTGAGGCGTCCACTAAATCAATCCCAGCCGGTATGCGCTCCACGATTGCCATCGAGTCGGGTGTCAGTTCGACTACATCGCCGTTCTCGGTTAACACGATATTTTCTCCCGGCACACCCATTGCCCGGGCGGTAGTGGCGTGGGCTGAGATCATGCGGTATTCGCCGTGGCACGGGAAGAAGAACTTAGGGCGGGTCAGGGCAAGCATCAGTTTCTGGTCCTCGACCGCACCGTGTCCGGAGACGTGAACTCCCTTGTCGCGTCCGTAGATGACCTTGGCACCCTGGCTCATCAGCTTGTCGATGACACCCGTCACCGAGATGATGTTGCCGGGGATTGGGTTGGCTGAGAAGATAACCGTGTCGCCCGTCTGGATCTTGAGTTGGCGGTGTTCGCGGTTCGCAATCCGGGTCATCGCCGACATCGGCTCACCCTGGGAACCAGTAGTCAGAACCAGTACCTTCTCGGGTGGCATCGAGAGCGCAGCCTGAACGGGTCTGATCAGCGAATCCGGAAAGTTGGTGATGAAGCCAAGCGTCTTGGCGCGGGCAATCATCTCGAGCATCGAGCGGCCAATCACCGTCACCACGCGTCCCGTCTTTTGAGCAATTTCGAGCAACATGTTGATGCGATGGGTCGAGGAGGCAAAGGTGGTCACGAATACCCGCCCCGGTGCTTCTTTGATGTAACGCTCCAGATTGGGGTAGACCGACCGCTCCGAGGCGGTAAAGCCG
>JACMIX010000035.1 GCA_014380935.1 Gloeobacterales cyanobacterium ES-bin-141
CAGGACACGTTGATGGCAAAGGCCGCCCTGCAGGGAGCGAACGATCTGCGCAACCATGTCCACGCCCATGTTCAGACCCTCGACCTTGGCTGGCTTGCAGGTCAACGTACAGGGGACCTGTCTTACCGCCTGACCGAGGATATTGACCGGCTGGGCGAGGTAGCCCGCAAGTTCTTTCATCAGTTCATCCCCTGCGTGCTGACTGCGACCGCAGTGCTTACCTACTTGCTGTTTTTAAACTGGCAATTAACGTTTCTGACCCTGGTTGTGACTCCCTTTATCGGCTGGTTATTCGGCTGGTTCGGCAATCGACTGCTGGTTCAATCGCGCCGTAGCCAGGGTCAGATCGCCGATCTCTCCGCTCTATTGGTCGAGACCCTCAGCGGCATTCGGATCATCCGCGGCTTTGCGGCTGAGAAGTATGAGCAGGGGCGCTTTGAGATGCTCAGTGACCAGAACCGGCTGGCGCGCTTCCGCGCCGAGCAGATCAAGGCAATTCAGTACCCGGTCATCGGTCTGCTTCAGGGGACGGGTGTGTTGCTGGTCTTCTGGGTGGCGGCCTGGCAGATTTCCCAGGGCAACCTGACCCCGCCGCAGTTTGCCGGGTTCGCCGCCGGGATCGCTTTTCTCATCGATCCGGTGGTATTGATCACGAGCAATTTGAACGAACTTCGCGAAGTGCAGGCCTCGGCCGAGCGCATCGGCGAACTGCTTGAGGTAAAACCGACCGTGCTTGAGGCCACGGATGCACAGGTCCTGCCTGCTGTTCAGGGCCGCATCGAGCTACGCAACATTACCTTCGGATACGCGGCCGAGCGACCGGTCCTGAGTGGGATAAACCTGCGCGTCGAGCCGGGCGAAGTCGTAGCCCTCGTCGGCCCTTCAGGCTCCGGGAAGTCCTCGCTGGTCAACCTGTTACCGCGCTTCTATGACACGCAATCGGGTACAGTGTGCATCGACGGTGTCGATGTGCGCAAGGTGACCTTCAAAAGTCTGCGTCGCCAGATCGGTATCGTCCCGCAGGAGACGATGCTCTTCTCTGGTACCATTGCTGCAAATATTGCGTATGGGTCCGAGGGACGCAGCCCGGCCGAGATCGAAGAGGCAGCCCGTATCGCTAATGCCCACGATTTCATCCTGGAACTGCCCGCGGGCTATCAGACCTTGGTTGGCGAGCGGGGAGTAAATCTCTCAGGCGGCCAGCGCCAGCGCGTTGCGATCGCCCGCGCCGTCCTGCTCGATCCAAAGATTTTGATCCTCGATGAAGCCACTTCCGCCCTCGACAACGAATCCGAGGCCCTCGTGCAGGAGGCACTCAACCGCCTGATGCGCGGGCGTACGGTCGTCGTGATCGCCCATCGTCTATCGACAGTCCGGGACGCGGATCGTATCCTGGTCCTCGAGCGCGGCCAGATTACAGAGACCGGCAACCACGGTAGTCTGCTCGACCGGGGTGGCCTGTATGCCCAGTTGTACAACCGTCAGTTTGAGCGGACCCCAGTTTAGAAACTGATCAACTCGACATTCAAGCCGAAGCTGGTGTCCTGGCGAATGGTTGAGTTGACCCAATGGATCACCGCTGTGACTCGTAGAGCTGGGCTGAGCGTGTAGCCGAATTCGAGCAACGTCCGGCCCACCGAGCCACCCTCCGTGGACAAGATCCACGACTGGCTCAGGGCAATGTCGGCGGCACGCGGGGCAAGTGCGAAGAGTAATTTGGCACCGACTTCCGTCCCACTGCGACTATCGCCTTCAATTTGCAAGCTGCGATAGCCTGCCTGGGCAGCAAGATTCCAGTAGGAGCCCAGTGGGGCGAGGTAGTAGCGCGCGTTGGCTCCCCACTGCTGGTTGTCGGCATTGCCCTGCAAAAAATCAGAACTCAGGCTCAGCCGTGTGCGGGCAAGCACGACGTCTTGCAAGCTGACCAGGTACTCGACTTCGCTGCGACGGCTGGTTGCAATGCCGATTCCCACACCAAGCCGAGTTGGAAATGCCTGGTCGTTCTCGATGTCATCGAGCAGGTCGGGAGGACGCTCAAGCCAGCGACGCAGTACGGGGCTTGCCTTCTCCAGGTCCTGATCGAGCGTGACGGATTTTTGAGGAACGGGTTCGGCACCAAGTGGGCCACTCAGCAAGAATAGGACCCCGCCCATGCCGCCAAGCACTCGGGCAATTCCGGGCGGGCTAATCACCGCCAGGCCGCCCGAGTGTCGTGATGTAGAGAACTGCCTCTTGGTCGGGAATACCCAGAACTTCGTTGACCTGGTCATCAAAAAAACCGGCAACACCACTTACCCCCAGGCCCAGTCGGATGGCCGCCAGATTTAGCCGCTGGCCGAGATGGCCGCTATCTAGATGTAAGGTGCGGTAGGCGCGTTCGCCATAAAGACGCACCGCAACCGGCAGGTCAGCAGTGTGAAAGACTACAGCACCGCTATCGCGGCCCAGGTCCTGACCCAGGCACAATCGGTGGACCTCGCTGCGGAAGTTCTTGAAGCGCACCTGTCTCAGTTCGTTGGACCGCGGTGCGTAATAATAGCAACCGGCTTCTAGACCCTCTACCCCGAGTACCACGACGAAGGTTTCAAGCAAGTGGAGATGCGCGTACTCGGGTGCGCCGTCAAAACCCTGGTCCCGGTAGTGACCGGGCTGGTAGGTAAAGTCGAGCAGGTGTTTTAGTTCGGCCAGGGTAAGGTCTTCGCCGCTATACCGGCGAGTCGAGCGACGCCGGATTATCGTGTGCTCAAGTGTCCCCTGCCAGTCAAGGGGCTCAGTCTGCATTGGTACTTTGAGGCAGAAAGGAAAGTTATACTTGTCCTCTTGCGGCTCTGCCACGGCTGGAAGAGGTCGCCACTGGTTCAGCTTCGAGATCTCATGCAGAAAATTCAGGCGCTGACCCTCAGGCACCGGACGATAGTCGGTAACCACGTTAGAAGGTAAGGCACAACAGGTGTTTGCTGTCGTCCCCTCTTGGCCGAGGACTGCCAGGGCAATAACAGCCTCCTCTTCTTTGGGCAAAAACAGCCGGTCATTGACCAGATCGTCAAGAAAGCCAGTAACAAGGTGGACGTGGTACCCGTTTGCGCTGGCAAGCTCGTGGTTTCCCAGTAGATGTCCACTATCGAGGAAGACCCGCCGATAGGCACGGTCCTCGTAGCGCCAGGCAGAACGCCAGAAGACGACGCTTACGGCGATAGCCAGGGTGCTGTCTGTAAAAGCCACATGATTGAAGCAGGCCTGCTCCAGGTCGGACCACGCGTCCCCGGACCAGAAACGTACCAGGCTGTGGGATTGGACCTGATAGTTATAGAGGCCGGGCGGGAAACCCGCACTGCCTCTGCTAATCAAATAGACCTCAGCTGGATAAAGCCCACCGGCTGAAGGGGCTGCCCGCAGATAAAAAGGCTGTCCCGGATGGGGCACCATCGCGGTGATGCCGTAGGTCAGATACAACACATATGAGATGCGGCAACGCTCGGCGACACCTGCATCGGGTTGGACACTCGAGGCGTTTTGCTCTGCCTCGGGTTGTCCAGGTAAATAGGGACGCAAGTCCAGGACAGCCCCGGTTCGGTACTCTTTGTAGGGGTGTGGTTGAGCTGACCAGTCAAGTTGACGGGCACTACGCGCCAGACCTTCGGGAGTGTATTTAGTTTTCTCGTGATACTCAATACTGTAGGAGGTGGCTCGGGAGCCTTCGGAAGTGGTCATCGTACCCCCGCGCCTGATCCGTCCAAGTGCCTACCAATCATATCTCAGGCAGCTCAGCCGAACGGTCAGCCTGAACAGGCTCGGGAACATCCTGTGAAGGTAGGACGGGCGGAGCGCTCTGACCTTGCCAGGCAAGTTGCATAGCCTGAAGTACCAGTTCGGGATCGACAAGTTTGGCCTGATAGCGCAAGGTCCAGTGCAGGTGAGGCCCGGTTGAGCGGCCGGTGCTGCCGACTGCCGCAACTACCTGTCCTGCTTGCACTAGCTGTCCCTCTTGAACGGCCACGGCGCTGATGTGGCAGTACGTACTCGTCCACTCCGCAGAAGTAGTGACGATATGCCAACCGCAACGGTTGTCGTAGCCGACTTTCTGGATCCGGCCATCCGCCCAGGCCCGAATATAGGAGCCCATGGGAGCCGCGAGGTCGAGGCCGCTATGAAATTCACTGGCTTTGGAGCGCTTGAGCGATGCACCAACAGGCTTGCGCCAACCAAAGTGTGAGCTGATAGCCAGAAAATTGTCCAGAGGAAAGGAAACCTGCCGCCAGAGGGCAAGTTGCAGGTTGTAGTCACTGGCGAGGGCTTGCGGAGCAGCGCTCGCCCACACCAGGGCACACACGAGCAGTTTGCGCAACATGACCAGAACTCACACTCAGGCTCAGTTTACCCACAAAGCGGAGCAATCTGTTCAGATGCCCTTTAGGAGCGGCATTCGCGCAGCTATAATAGGGCATCATTTGGGGTATCCGGCATGTATCAGCCCTTGAACTACCACCCCATATTTGGACCCGAGATTCGTTGCCCACACTGCCGACAGTGGGTCGCAGCCCTGACCTTGACCGATACCTACCTGTGTCAGCGCCACGGAGCCTTCGAAGCAGATCCGCAGACTCAGACTCTGGTCCATCTCCAGTCAGGGCGTTGTTGGCGGCAGTGGGAAGAACATTGGTACAGACAGCACACGCATCCAGATGGTATCCGCTTCGAAATTCACGAAGAACTGGACCGGCTTCATACCCAGGGCTACCGGGCGACACGAGTTGTCGTAGCCGAGCGTTACCGCGAACTTATCAGTACTTTCCTGGAGCGCACCACACCCTGGCGCACCGACGAAGCCAAACAGCGTCTTTACGGTCTACCGGTCGAATTCAGTGGTCCCGCGAGCGATGAGGCCCGTTGGAGTGTAATCAACTTCGAGTTGGTTAAAGAACCCGGACCTCCTTTGAAGTATCCATACTTTCGTCTTTTCGACTAGGCTTTCAATGCTGGGTGAAGACTCAAATACCCGCCGTTGGCAGACTGGGCTGGTCTTGCTGTCAATTTGTCTGGTAGTGCTGGGGTTACACCTCTCACCCGTAGGTTCGTGGATGGTACTGGTACTTGCCTGGGGTGTGGCAGTGTATGCCCTACGGTTATTGACCAGCAATCCGGTTTCCTTGCCAATTGACAGGACCTATCTACCCCGGATTTCGATTCTGGTCGCTGCCAAGGACGAGGAGCAGGTCATCAAGCGTTTGGTTGGCAACCTCTGCACACTCCAGTACGCGGGGGAGCTAGAGGTCTGGATTGGGAACGACGGCAGCACCGACTGCACAGGTGAACTCCTTGAAAGGCTTTGCCTGGAGCAACCCCGGTTGCACGTGCTCCACCGTTTGCCTGGTGACCGCCCGGGTAAGTCGGCTGTGCTCAATGATTTGTTCTCGCAGTCTCGCGGTGATATTCTGATCGTCTTTGATGCTGATGCTCAGGTTGATGCTGACTTCTTGACCCGGACTGTACCCCTGTTTGCTCAACCGGGAGTAGGGGCTGTCCAGGTCCGCAAAGCCATTGCCAACGCAGACGAAAACTTCTGGACCCGTAATCAGGCAGCCGAGATGCTCTTTGACGCGTTTTTTCAGCTACGCCGTCAAACTATCGGTGGTACTGCCGAACTGCGCGGTAACGGTCAGCTTGTGCGTGCAACCGCTTTGCAGCAGGTTGGAGACTGGACTGAATCCACGGTTACCGATGACCTTGACTTGACCTTAAAGCTGCACTTGCAGGGCTGGCAGGTGCAGTTTGTCTGGGAAACGGTCGTCTGGGAGGAGGGGGTGACAAGCTGGCAAGCACTCTGGCGGCAACGCTCCCGTTGGGCGGAAGGGGGATTCCAGCGCTACCTCGATCACGCAAGATCCTTGCTTAAAAAGGACCTGGGCGATACCAAAAGTCTCGACCAGGCTGTTTTCTGCACAATTCAGTACTTAATGCCCGTGGCGGCGCTGATTGATTTGAGTTTGGCTGTCTTCTGGCGAGCAGCTCCACTGCTCACGCCTTTGCTGCTGGTCGCAACCACCATGACAGCCGTGGGATTCTATCGTGCTCAGCGTCAGACCGGTGTCTCGGTTCCGGAAGCGGTAATGATTAGCGCTCTGGGTACTCTCTACTTTTTGCACTGGTTTCCAGTCATCGTAATCAAGCTGGTGAGCATGGCAATCTATCCCAAGCGGCTGGTCTGGGTAAAGACAGTGCACCAGGGGTAAATTTCTGAATTGCGCATTAGGAGAGTAGAGAGTTATGCTTTGTCTTACTCAGCAGACGGCATACGTAGGTTGGGTGTCTGTTCAGGTGCCAGGGATGTCCCAACAAGGCATTCCGTGCGGGGGGAACGCTAAGGCATCCGTGTAACGTCCGAGTGATTCCGCTCCTGATCGTGGGAGGCGGACTCTGTCTGTGTTTCCCTGGTGTGCGCAATGAAGAATATTATCTGCTGAGCCCTCGTCTCAGACGAGATAGCTGCCTTGCCAAAAGTGATTGCGGCAGGGCTTTTCTTTGCTCATGCGCAGCGTTGTTGGTGCGGACGGCTGATATCCTGAGGTGTATCAAGCGCCAGGCATCGGGAGGATTAGTGAGTCAGGTACGTACTAGAGTGCATCCCAACGTGCAATTGCGTAAGCGACGACGCCTGTTCTTGTTGGGGTTTGTGCTGGTTGGAGTGCTGGTTGCCCTGGCCATTGCCCTTTACCCTCGACTGGCACCGGTTGCGGACTTGCAGCCTCAGACGAACGCTTTGCCCCAGCCCGTTGCTGGTCCTGCTGATGAGAGCCAACAGCAAAGCGGACCGGAGTCCATAATCCCCACGGCCCGGCTCGCGCGCGTGCCTGTGATCATGTATCACGACATCGTGCCGACCAAGCAGGTCTGGTTCGACACGACCGTTGAGGAGTTCCGCGCCCAACTAGAGGAGATCCGGGCGAGCGGTGCAACCCCAATCACGATTGTCCAGCTCTACGAACACTTGAAGAGCGGTGCTGTCCTGCCCGAGCGGCCCATCCTGCTCAGCTTCGATGACGGCTACCTGGGGCACTACGACCATGCCTATCCTCTGCTCAAAGAGTTCAACTACCCGGCGGTCTTCTTCGTACAGACGGCCTATGTCGGCGTCAAGACGAGCAAAGACCACATGAGTTGGGAGCAACTCCAGCAACTCGACCGAGAAGGCCTGATTGCCATCGAGCCTCATACGGTTAGCCACCCCGAGGATTTGCGGTTGCTGTCGGACGACTCACTGAGGCGAGAACTGGCCGATTCGAAGCAAGTGATGGACCAAAAACTGGGCCGCCCGGTGTCATTTCTGGCTTACCCGACCGGCAACCAGGATGCGCGAGTTCGGGAGGCCGCCATCGCTGCGGGCTACACCCTCGCCTTCACCATGGACCGCGGCTACGCGGGACAGTCACCGGGGTTGCTTGAGGTACAACGCTTCAATCAGTACCGCTTTGCCCAGGCCCTATCTGGATCTGCCAGTGTTCCGGACTGGCGGACCACGGACGCCCCGGTCCGGCTGCATCAGGGCACCTTCCGCAAGGTCAAGCTGGCCTGGGTGAGTGGTGGATCCCTGACGACCAATCACGCCGACGGGCGCTACCCGGTCGGCACGTTTGTCGAACGCGAACAGGCCGTCGCGGGGATCAACGGCGGGTTCTTCGCCATGGCCGCTCTGCGCTCCAACAACAACGAAATGGTCGGTCCGTATCTGGCCCAGAACGAAGGAATCTACTTCCCCGGACAGGAGCGCTACGACACCTCAATCAGAGGCCGTCCGGTCGTGCTGATGAGCGGGACGGGTCTGCGTTTTGTGCCCTACAGTCCGGGTATATTTGCCACCGAGACCGGGGCGCGCCAGTTTCTAGGTGATGTCTCCGACCTGTTCGTGGCCGGTTTATGGCTGGTCGAGCGCGGGCGTGCCCTGAGCACCGAGCAAATCACCCAGTTCGGACTGACAAACCACAGCGAGTTCCGTCGCCGTGCCTTCCTCGGTGTGGACCGGCTCGGTCGCCCGCTCGTCGGGGCCACCCTCACCAACGTCAATGCTTCCCAGCTTGCCCGGTCCCTAGAAGCAGCCGGTGTGCGCGAGGCCGTCCTGCTCGACTCGGGATTTTCGACTTCGCTCGTCTATGGCGACCAAGTCCTCGTGACCGGACACACCTCGCCGGGCATCCCAAGCCGAATCATCCCCCACGCCATCCTGGTGCATCCTCCCCTTAGTGCAGCAGGTGGGCTCAAACTCACAAACTAGACACCATCAAGATTCGATCGGCAGGTCCGGGCGATTGCCCCATTCGTTCCAGGAGCCGTCGTAGTTGCACAGGTGTGTATAGCCCAGTTGAGCCAGGGCGAACAGGACTGTCGTTGCCGCGACACCGCCGTTGCAGTATGCGATGACACGCTTATCCGGGGTGATCCCTGCCGGCTCGAAAAGCGCTTTGAGTTGGTCAGTAGAGAGAAACTTTTTTTGCGGGTCGAGCAGCGATTCGCGCGGGATGTTAAGTGCACCCGGTAAACGACCGAAACGTTCAGCCCGGCTCACTTTCCCCTGATACTGGCCGAAAGAGCGTGCATCGACAAGCAAGGTCTGGGGATCAGCGATACCCTCGAGAACTTCCTCGACAGTGGCCCGCCAGCCTGGTTGCAGTGCTGGTTGAAACACACGTTCCTGAACGGTCTTTATGGTCGAACTGACCGGGTACCCGGCGTCCATCCATCCCTGCCAGCCAGCGTCCAGGACGGACACAGCCTGGTGCCCGAAGTAGCGAAGCACCCACCAGAGTCGGGTTGCAAACTGGCCGATGCCCTGGTCATAGCAGATGACCTGTGTAGCGTGATCAATTCCCACCGACCCGGCAAACCGGCTAAAACATTCCGCAGTTGCTACCTGGGCCTTGACTGAGGACGTAGGGTCCACGATATCTCGTGTCCAGTCCACGAATAGAGCGCCGGGAATATGTGCGTGTTGGTAAGCATTGCGGTCTGCGATGTAGGTACCTCTCTGCCGACCGCCGCCTAGATCGGTCGCTTCTACCCGGCCACGGACATCAAGAATCCGGACGTCCGGCTCATCCAGGTGAGCCAGAAGCTCTTGTGGTGTTACTAACGCCTGCATAATCCCATCCTGAGAACTGCAAGGAAGACTCTACACCACTCAAGTTCTACCTACAACGCACTTTTACTGGGTAAGAAAAGTGTGGGGGCGACATTCACCCTTTGCCTGCCGCTTAGGCGTGTCCGAGACCAAGCATTCAGGCCGGAGAGAATGTCAAAATACAGGACATGGAAACTTCCTATTTCAAAACACACCACCCCCTGGTAGATCAGCTGGCTGGACTGCTATTGAGTACCTGGGACCAATATTTTGACCTTGAGCCCTATGCTTTGCCCGCAGACCTGGGCTTTGTGGAGGGTCACCTCGAAGGGGAGCGTCTCGTTATCTCCAACCAGTGCTTCCAGTCCACTGTGTTTCGCAAGCTCCATCTGGAGCTCGCAAGCTTAGGGAATGGCCTGGATATTCTCCACTGCGTCATGTTCCCCCATCCAAACTACGACCTGCCTATCCTGGGCACCGACATTGTCGCCAATCCTCAACTGGTCAGTGCAGCCATTATCGACCTGTCTCCCGTTGCCGGTGAGCCGCCTGCTCTATCCCAGACTTACCTTCAGGGACTTGAAGAGCCATACCGGCAACGCCTCGGCTTCGCTCAGCTGCGCGACCTGCCAACCTGGGGCAACATCTTCTCGTCGCGCTGTGTGTTCACCCGCATCACCGACCAGCCGGAAGCAGAACTCTTCGTCGGGATCGTACGGGCGTACCTTGACTTTCACTGTGACCAGGCCCGCACGGTGGCAGAACTTCCACCGCAAGGACGGCTGAACGTTTTGAACGGGCACCGACGCTACTGCGAGCAACAGCAGCAGAACGACAAGACCCGCCGCCTGCTCGCGAGGGCCTTTGGCGAGGAGTGGGCGGACCGTTACATGAATACGGTCCTGTTTGACCTCCCAGGGGCTGATGCCCGACTCCCAGACTCATCACTGTAAGTCTGCGGCCTTAGCCTGCTAGTACCCTGAAGTTGGGTGGCTGCGTACACCACTACCAAAGTGCCTGGGTATGAAAGGTGAAAGCAAGGTCAGTACACGACTCACGCCCGAATTAATCAAGCTGGTGGCCTGACCTTCCAGAAGCTCATCAACCACAGCGCCAGAAAAATTCCTGCCGCATCGACCATCACATCGAGCGGATTCGCTCCGCGCCCGGGGACGAAGACTTGGTGCCATTCATCTGTTACGGCGAACGTCAAAGCAATCAGCGCCGCCATGACAAATGACCGTCTGGAAGGCCCCCCGGCTTTGCGGCACAGGACCGCCAGAATCGCGTACTCGGTAAGGTGCGCGATTTTGCGACCGAGGGTATTCAAGTCGCCCAAAAAAAGCTCGGTCAATTCACCCGAGTAGGGTACCGAGGAGAGGTAGAAAATAACCGCCATCCAGGCAAGGGTTATAAAACACCAGAGTCCCCGCTGGCGCAGGAACTCCGTCAAAGATACAGTCGCACTCCGAGTCATGAAAGCAAGTCGGTGTCTACTTCTCCAGTATGCACGTCCCGCCGGCTGCTTCTATCTTGGTACGTGCCCCGGCCGTAAAGTATTCGGCAGTGATACTCAACGGGCGGGTCAACTCGCCGTCACCCAGAACCCGTAACCCACCTGATCTGCTGGTCAAAATACCCGCCTGCAGAAGTGACTCAAGCGTCACAGTGGTGCCCTCGGGTAGCTCATTCAGTTGTCTGAGATTGACAATTGTAAAGGAGCGTTGGTTGATGAGCTGAAAGCCCTTGAGCTTTGGTATCCGACGGTAAAGTGGAATCTGACCACCCTCGAAACCGGGCCGCACACCGCCACCCGAGCGGCAGTTTTGACCACGCATCCCTCGACCGGAAGTCTTGCCCTGGCCGGCTGAATGACCACGACCGAGACGCTTCTTGCGATGGCGTGCCCCTTTTTGGGGAACACAATCTTCTAGACGTAGGGCTTTCATGACTATCGGCTCCAGAGGTTGGATACGGGAATACCGCGCTCGTCCGCTACCGCTGACAGCGTCCTGAGACGGCTCAGGGCATCGGCAGTTGCACGGGCATTATTCAGGGGTGATTTGGAACCCAGGGATTTGGCAAGGATATTCTTGAGTCCGGCCAGTTCGAGGACTGTACGCACGGCACCGCCTGCAATGACACCAGTACCACCCGAGGCGGGTTTGATCAGCACAAAGGCAGCCCCCGAGCGCCCATTCATGGGATGAGGAATTGTATTGATACTATTAAGAGGTACCTCGATGAGCGTCTTCTTCGCGTCTGAGACGCCCTTTTTGACCGCCCCAATGACGTCATTCGCCTTACCAACCCCGATCCCGACGCGACCCCTACCATCGCCAACCACGACCACGGCTCGGAAGCTCAGTTTCTTGCCGCCCTTGACGACCTTGGTGACGCGCCGAATCTGGACGACCCGCTCTTTGAATTCTCCCTCACTCGCCTGACGCTCGGCCTCGCGGTCTCCGCCCCGGCCCCGGCCCCGGCCTCGTCGGCGTTCGGCCCCGCCTTCGCGGTCATCCGTGGGTTGTTCTGGAGTAGGAGCTCCGGTGGTGGGTCCCCCACGACCGCGGCTCGGTCCCCCTCTGCCTTTTTGCTGTGGTGGCATGACTACTCTCCTAACTTAGAATTCAAGACCGCCCTCACGGGCACCCTCTGCTACAGCCCGGACTCGGCCGTGGTAGAGCTTACCGCCCCGGTCGAATACAGCAGCGGTAATGCCCTTTTCTTTTGCCCGCTCGGCAATCAAAGTACCGACCTTGGTTGCTGCCTCACAGGTAGCAGAGCCAAATTCGGACCCCCGCAGATCCGTTTCCAGAGTCGATGCAGCGGCCAGCGTACGTTGAGCTACATCGTCAATGAGTTGGGCGTAAATATGCATGTTAGACCGATAGACAGCAAGGCGGGGCCGCTCGGAAGTGCCCTCGACTTTGCGGCGGATACGACGGTGACGACGCTTGGTAGCAATTTTACGATCGACTTTCATGATCGGTACCTACTTCTTACCGGACTTACCGGCCTTCAAGGAGACTTTCTCGGCGGTATAGCGAATGCCTTTGCCTTTGTAAGGCTCGGGCGGGCGAACATCGCGGATGGTTGCTGCTATGTCGCCAACTGCCTGCTTATCGATGCCCTTGATGACAAAGTTGAAACCCTGCTGGTTGCGTGTGCCGGGGATAGCCGTGGCCTTGGGATCAACCTCGACGTCGATGCCCGTCGGCAGGTCAATCTCGATCGGATGGCTATATCCGGCGCTGATCGTCAGCTTGCGGCCTGCCAGAGCGATCCGGTAGCCGACCCCTGCTATCTGCATGGGCTTGGTGAAGCCCACGGTAACTCCGGTAACCATATTGGCAACTAGCGTTCGGCACAGGCCATGCTGCTGACGGCAACGGCGGTTGTCTGAGCGACGCTCGACTACCAGGCGGCTATCCTCGCGCAGGACGTTGACCGTGTCGGGCAACGTCCGTTCTAGTTCGCCCTTAGGTCCTTTGACACTGACGTGCTGGCCTTCGACTTTGACCTCGACCTTGGCTGGAATCGGAATGGGCAATTTACCAATGCGGGACATGCATTCTCCTCAATCACGAGATGTAACAGAGTACTTCACCGCCCACACCCAAACGGCGGGCATCCCGGTCGGTCATCACTCCCTGGGATGTCGAAATAATCGCAATACCAATGCCTCCAAGGACACGGGGCAGTTCTTTGCGGTTGGCATAAACTCTGAGCCCGGGTCGAGAGACCCGCTTCAGGGTCGTGATAATCGGGCGGCGCTGGCGGCCGTTGTATTTGAGGCTCAAGGTCAGTTGCCGCTCCTTACCTTCTCCCTGTTCTTGAAAGTCTGAGATAAATCCCTCCGCCTTGAGCACCTCGGCGACACTACGGGTCATGCGAGTCGAGGGAACCGGTACGACGTCATGTCGAACCAGGTTGGCGTTACGGATGCGGGTGAGCATATCGGCAAGGGTATCAGTGACCGCCATGGTGTTCTCCTACCAGCTTGCTTTAACGACACCGGGTAGAAGACCCTGGTGGGCCATCTCCCGAAAACAGATGCGGCACAGACCGAAGTCGCGCAGAAACGCCCTGGGCCGACCGCACTTCCAGCAACGGTTGTGCAACTTGGTCCGGGAGAGCTTGCCCTTGGCGACTAAGGCGGAGCGCTTTTTCTCGCGCTCAATCATTGAAGTTTTGGCCATAACCAGTTTCTCCTACTTGCGGAAGGGCATACCCATTGCCGCGAGCAGGGCACGGCCCTCTTCGTCGGACAGGGCGGTTGTACAAATGGTGATGTCCATTCCCCGGATTTTATCGATCGCATCGTACTCAATCTCAGGAAAAATTAGTTGCTCGCGGAGGCCAAGGGTGTAGTTGCCGCGACCGTCAAAGGCCTTGGGGCTCACGCCACGAAAATCGCGAATACGCGGCAGGGCAACATTAACCAGACGATCCATGAACTCGTACATCTTTTTAGAACGTAGAGTTACCATGATCCCGACCGGTACCCCGGCCCTGAGCTTGAAGCCGGCAATTGCCTGCTTTGCCCGCGTCACCACCGGCTTTTGGCCGGTAATCGTGGCAATTTCCTTGATTGAGGCATCAAGGGCCTTGGCATTTTGAGAAGCCTCCCCTAGACCGCGGTTGATGACGATCTTGCTCAGCTTGGGGACCTGCAAGGCGTTCTTGTACTGGAACTGCTCCTGCAAGCGCGGGACGAGCTCCTGAACATATTTATCTTTGATCCGAACTGTCAGTACCATGGTGCATTGCCTACTTATCGATAGTCTCGCCGGTCTTCTTGAGAACCCGGACTTTCTTGCCCGCTTCGGTAAAGCTATGACCTACTCGGGAAGCCTGCTTGCGCTTCTCCGAGTACAGCATTACCTTGCAGCTGTAAATGGGTGCTTCTTTGCGGTCGATGCGGCCCGCTTGCTCACCCTGGGGCTTGATGTGCTTGGTGAGGATGTTAACGCCCTCGACGATGACCTTGCCCTGATCGGGCAGGACCAGGAGGATCTTGCCAACCTTGGTCTTATCCTTGCCCGAGATGACCTGGACGGTATCGCCTTTCTTGACATGCATCTTGTGGCGAGTCTTGCCAGCACCATTATTGGTCGCCATCAGAGTACCTCCGGGGCAAGCGAAACGATCTTGGTGAAGTTTTTGTCGCGCAGTTCGCGAGCGACCGGCCCAAAGACGCGGGTACCACGAGGATTGCCGGCTTTGTCGATGAGTACAGCTGCATTATCGTCAAAGCGGATCACCATGCCGTTGTCACGACGGATGGACTGGCGTGTGCGCACGATGACTGCACGCACGACATCAGACTTCTTGACACCCATATTTGGAGAGGCATCCTTGACGACCGCGACAATGACGTCTCCCACGAGTGCGTAGCGGCGGTTTCCACCTCCGGTAGTCATCCCCTTCGAGCCGACGACCGCACCAACTACCCGGATACACATCAACTCACGCGCACCCGTGTTGTCGGCGACACTCAAACGAGTCTGCTGCTGAATCATGGGGTTCGGGCCTCCTCAAGAACGTCTGTGACGACCCACCGCTTGGTCCGGCTGAGAGGTGGCGACTCAAGAATGCGAACCCGGTCACCGCGCTTGCAACGGTTTTCTTCGTCGTGAGCCTTGAACTTGCGCGTGCGCACGACGATCTTCTTGTACTTGGGATGTGGGGCACGATTTTCCACGGCGACCACCACGGTTTTGTCCATGGCAGCGCTGACAACCAGCCCAACTTTTTCTTTACGCGGCATCGTCTACTTCTCCGATTTGAGGGCACGTTCGCCCTCCAGCATCATCAGTTGAGCCATCTTGTGCTTGGCGTGACGCACCAGATGCGACTTCTCGAGTTGGCGGGTAGCTTTTTGCATCCGCAACTCAAACAGCTCCTTCTTGATGGTCAGGATCTGCTCGGACAACTCCTCGTCGCTGAGGTCGCGAAATTCTTCAATCTTCGGCAAGGCCATCGGCTGATTCCTCCGTTTGTAGGACAGTTGCCGATCCCTCTTGCGTCTTGACCACAAACTTGGTCTGGATGGGCAGCTTGCTATCTGCAAGGCGCATAGCTTCTCGGGCTATCTCTTCGGTCACACCATCGATTTCAAAGAGAATACGACCGGGCTTGACGACACAAACCCAGAACTCGGGTGCTCCCTTGCCTGAGCCCATACGGGTTTCGGCTGCACGTTGAGTGACAGGCTTGTCCGGGAAGACACGAATGAAAATCTTTCCACCGCGCCGGATGTATCTCGTCATCGCCCTTCTTGCTGCTTCGATTTGGCGAGAGGTCATCCAGACCGGCTCCAGTGCCTGCAGCCCGAATGACCCAAAATCGAGCTTGTTACCTCGGCAAGCAATACCGGTTAGTCGTCCGCGCTGCTGCTTACGATATTTGGTCCGTTTGGGCATCAACATGGGTGAGTTTCCCTATTACTCATCGGTGCGCTCTTCATACTGAATCCGCTTGCGCTTGCGGGGCCTCTGGTCGGGTGGGGGCACCGCCGCTACTTGCTCGGTGGAACTGGGCAAAATCTCGCCCCGGAAAATCCAGACCTTGACGCCGAGAATGCCGTAGGTGGTCTGTGCCGTCCTGTAGGCGTAATCAATGTCCGCCCTCAAGGTATGGAGGGGAATACGACCCTCGCGCACCCATTCGGAGCGGGCAATTTCAGCCCCGTTCAGGCGACCTGAGACCGAGACCTTGATACCCTGAACCCCGGCACGTTGGGCGCGCTGAACAGCCTGGCGGACTGCCCGACGAAAGGCAACACGACGCTGGAGCTGGTCTGTGATGTATTCGGCAATCAAAGGCGCCTCAGCATCCACCCGCTGCACTTCAACGACGTTGATGCGGATCTGACGGCGGCCAATGTGCTTCTCAAGACCCGTGCGCAAGTTATCAATTCCGGCTCCGCCTCGCCCAACCACTACGCCGGGTCGGGCAGTGCGAATCGATAGCTCGACTTGATCGGCTTTGCGGTCAATTTCTATGTCGGCAATACCCGCACTGGCCAGGTTTTTCTGGATGTATTCGCGAATGCGGAAGTCTTCTTCAATCAGACCTGGATACTCCGCAGCCTTGGCGAACCAGCGTGACTTGTGAGCACGGATGATTCCCAGACGCAATCCAATCGGGTGTACTTTTTGACCCATCAGTTGCTAGCCTCCTCAGCTTCTGTAGAACGCACCGTGACAGTAATGTGGCTTGTACGCTTGCGGATCGGACGGGCTCGCCCCCTGTCTCCGGCACGGAAGCGCTTCAATACCGGTCCACCATCCGCAAAGGCAGTACTGACGACCAGGCTGCGGCGATCGAGGCTGAAATTATGTTCCGCGTTGGCTGCTGCCGACTCGAGCACTTTCTTAATTGGCTCAGTGGCAGCGTGCGGCATAAACTCCAGGATGATCAGCGCATCCTGATAGGTACGTCCCCGAATCTGATCGAGGATGCGCCTTACCTTGAAAGGCGACATACGAATGTAGCGGGCAATGGCTTTGACTTCATCGGCCATAGTGAACCTGTCCTATCGTGGCAGGGAGCCAGACTGATCCGCCGGAGTAGTAATGTCCGGGGAGTACTGACTGTAAACAGTGATGAACAAGAAGGATAGGGACTTAGGAAGCGAAAGCGACCCAGTATCCGACCCGTTGTCATCAAGACAACAGATAACGACTTTAGAGCAAAATCGGTCAACTGTCCAGAGGAAAAACCGGTTCGTTATTCTGGCATGGTTTTCCATTGGGCTTATTCCGTGACCACTAAGAGCGTGTCTGGCCCGAACCCGTCACGATGTATTTGATGGTCGTCAGCTCTGATAGCCCTACTGGTCCTCGCGCATGGAGCTTCTGGGTCGAGATACCGATCTCGGCTCCAAAGCCAAATTCGCCTCCGTCTGTGAACCGCGTCGAAGCATTTACGTACACCGCCGCTGCATCTACACCGTCCGTGAACTGCACGGCTTCGTGGTAGTTGTCCGTCACGATCGCCTCGGAGTGACGCGAGCCATAGTGGTTAATCCAATCGATTGCCTCACGGGTCGAATCAACAATCTTGACTGCGATAATTTTGTCGAGGTACTCCTTGCCCCAGTCCTCTTCGAGGGCGGGCTTTACCCGAGGATCGAAGGCAATCGTACGTGGACAACCGCGAATCTCGACGCCCTGGTCTCGCAGGCTGGTGAGGACAAGCTCGAGATGGGTAAGCACCGCGTCTCGATGGATTAGCAGCTTCTCCGCTGCATTGCACACAGAAGGACGCTGAACCTTGGCGTTGAGAACGATCCGCCGCGCCATTTCAACATCAGCCGACCGCTCGATGTAGATGTGGCAGTTACCCACACCTGTCTCGAGCACTGGAACCGTGGCATTGCGGACCACGTAGTCGATCAGGCCACTCCCTCCACGCGGAATCAGTAAAGCCAGTTGGTCGAGGCGAATCAAGGCATCGACGATTGCCCGGTCTGTACCGGGTAGTTGTTGAATGCAGCCTTGGGGAATCCCGCTACTGTAGGCGGCCTCCTGCAAAATCCGTGTGATTGCCTGGTTGGAGTTCTCAGCCTCCCTACCGCCTTTGAGTAGGACACCGTTACCGGATTTGAGACATAGCCCGATGGCGTCGCAGGTCACGTTCGGGCGTGCTTCATAAATAATGCCGATGACACCGAGGGGAACGCGCACCCGCCGAATTTCCATCCCGTCCGGGTGCTTCCAACCGGCTGCCACCTCACCTATTGGGTCTTTGAGGGCAGCAATCTGCTCAAGGGCGACAGCCATTGCTTCGATACGCTGAGGAGTCAGCTTCAGCCGGTCAAGCAACGCATCCGAAAGACCATCCTGCCGTCCGGTCTCCAAATCAATCGTGTTGGCTTCTAGAACCTCACTCTGGTCCGAGCGCAGGGCCTTGGCCATCGCGCGTAGGGCCTGGTTCTTGACACCTGCTTTCAGTTGACCCAATAGCACGGCAGAACGCTGCGCCTGCTGCGCAACGGCTTTAAGGTTCCATTCATCACTATCTAAATCGACCATGGCACCCTCTTCTAGATCTAGATACGGTTACGCAGAGCCAGCCAGATAGAAACCGTGGAGAGCAAGAAAGTTACCAGTAGGAGGGCCGCAAGCAGGGCTACAACGCCTGGGTCTCGATTGTGCTGAAAGACCAGGAGCACCGAAATGACAAGCAAAGAGACCAAGACAAACACTAATGCTAGCGGCAAGTAATTATCGGACAACGACCGGCTCTGGTCTTTCCAGACGTTTCCAGTCCATTGCCAGGCTTTTTTGTAGGGATAGCTGGTTGAGAGCTGCTCAAGCATCAGATTGTCCTCCGTGAGACCGAAAATCTGGCTACAACGGTCACAACCGAACGCTTCGGTCAGCACAATGGCTTGCAATTGCCCACGTTTGCAGCGCGGGCAGGGGTAAGCGTTCTGGAGGTCAATCTTCTCGGGTTTCACTGCCAACTCGCAACACCGCCAGAGCTTGCTTCTGGAGTACCGCAATCTTACGCCACCTGACGGGGGGGGGCAAGGGAACCCAACCGGTCTCCCGAGAACACAACCGTTGACGGAGTTTTACTCAATTGGCTATATTAGGTCTTCGTTGCCTTTCGCTTAAACTATGCCCACGATTGCCCAACTCATCCGTCACGAACGGGCCGTTACCCAGCGCAAGACCAAGTCGCCGGCCCTCAAGGCCTGCCCTCAGCGCCGCGGTGTCTGCACCCGCGTGTACACCACCACTCCCAAAAAGCCAAACTCGGCACTACGCAAGGTTGCTCGCGTACGGCTGACATCCGGATTTGAAGTGACTTCCTATATTCCGGGTGTCGGTCACAACTTGCAGGAGCACTCCGTGGTTATGATTCGCGGAGGGCGCGTCAAGGATCTACCGGGAGTCCGCTACCACATCATCCGGGGCACGCTGGACACAGCAGGAGTCAAGAACCGCATGCAGAGCCGCTCCAAATACGGAGCTAAGCGGCCCAAGCCCGGGCAGGCGGCAGCACCAGCTGGCAAGAAGCGTTAACCCGTCTATTTCAACCTATTCTTCACCTACTGCAGCATCTTATGTCCCGCCGTAATCGCGCCATCAAACGTTCCGTCATCTCCGACCCGGTCTACGCCTCGCGCCTGGTCACCATGATGATCAACAAGCTTATGACTGCTGGCAAAAAAGCCACCTCCGAGCGAATCTTCTACGCTGCTCTCGAACGCATTCGTGAGCGGACCGGGCGTGAACCCATAGATGTCTTCAACAACGCTGTGCGCAACTGCACGCCTCTAGTAGAAGTCAAAGCGCGGCGTGTGGGTGGTGCCACATACCAGGTTCCTATGGAGGTCCGTTCCGACCGGGGAACATCCCTTGCCCTGCGGTGGCTCGTGCAGTTCTCGCGCAAGCGCTCCGGCAAAAGCATGATCGAGAAGCTTTCTAACGAAGTGCTGGATGCCGCCAATGAGACGGGACAGGCCATTCGCAGACGCGAAGAGACTCACCGCATGGCTGAAGCCAACAAAGCCTTCGCCCATTATCGGTACTAGCAGCTCATCCTCAGACCTGGAATGCAAAAATGATAGGCTCGAGTTGGGCTAGGATTGTTACAGAAGTTTTCAAACTCGTGTTTTACACGAGGAGGTAGCCGTGGCACGTACTGTCCCATTGGAGCGGGTTCGCAATATAGGTATTGCCGCACACATCGATGCTGGCAAGACTACCACAACCGAGCGCATCCTGTTCTACTCCGGAGTCATTCACAAGATTGGTGAAGTCCACGAGGGCAACACCGTAACTGACTGGATGGCGCAGGAGCGCGAGCGCGGCATCACGATTACAGCAGCGGCCATCACGACTGCCTGGACCAAGCGTGATCCCGACAATCCTACCCAGGTGATGCCCGGGGCTCATGAGCACAAGATCAATATCATCGATACGCCCGGACACGTCGACTTCACCATTGAGGTTGAGCGCTCGATGCGTGTCCTCGATGGAGTCATTACCGTTTTGTGCTCAGTGGGTGGAGTCCAGCCCCAGACGGAAACAGTCTGGCGCCAAGCAAACCGTTACAATGTGCCGCGGATCGTCTTTGTAAACAAGATGGACCGTACGGGTGCCAACTTCTTTAGAGTCTATAACCAGTTGCGTGACCGTCTGCGCGCCAATGCAGTCGCCATCCAGATACCTATTGGTGCCGAGGAAAATCTGCGTGGCATCGTAGACTTAGTGCGCATGAAGGCCTACGTCTACGGCAATGACATCGGTACAGATATTCGCGTCGAGGATATTCCCGAGGAGATGGCCGAGATTGCTCAGGAGTACCGCGAGAAGCTCATCGAATCCGTATCCGAGACCGATGATACACTGCTTGACAAGTACTTCAAGGGTGAAGGTCTGACTGAACAAGAGATCAAGAGTGCCCTGCGCAAAGCAACAATTGCCAATCGAATTGTGCCTGTCCTTTGTGGGTCGGCATTCAAAAA
>JACMIX010000036.1 GCA_014380935.1 Gloeobacterales cyanobacterium ES-bin-141
CGGTCAACAATCGTCGGTGGGACAGCCAGTATCTGCTCGATACGGTCGATGCTGACCTGGCCGCGCTGATAGGTCGTAATTGTGAAGCCAAGTAGAGCCGTGGGGAAAACGAGCCGCTCAACATAAATAGCGAGTGCAGCGAAAGAGCCGATGCTCAAGGTGCCCTCCGCGAGTCGCGGGCCACCAAACCACAACAGCACCAACAGACTTCCGCTCGCAAGCGCCCCGAGCAAGGGAAAGATGGCGTTGCGGCTCACGGCCAGACGCAAATTGGCCTCGAGCAGGGTCTCATTCTCATGGTCAAAGGCCCGGTGCTCGTTCTCCTCCTGGGCATAGACCTTGATGAGCGAGATGCCGTTGAGGTCCTCCTGGAGCAGCGAACTGATCCGACCCAGACCCTCCTGAACCGCCATCTGCTCGGTGCGTAGGCGGTCGGCAAACAACCACACGGCCACGAACATCAGGGGGTACACGCTCAGCGACAGCAAAGCAAGCGACCAGTCCAGACTCAGCATCACCGGCAGCGTCAGCAGATAGGCAAAAAA
Source organism: Gloeobacterales cyanobacterium ES-bin-141 (assembly GCA_014380935.1). Taxonomy (GTDB): domain Bacteria; phylum Cyanobacteriota; class Cyanobacteriia; order Gloeobacterales; family Gloeobacteraceae; genus JACMIX01. The sequence continues at coordinate 546 of JACMIX010000036.1, forward strand.
CGTATTGATTATACTCAGGACCGCAAAACCCAGCAGGCGGCGCACGCTGTCCACATCGCTGGTCGCCCGGTTAATCAGGTCACCGACCGGGTTACGGGCAAAATAAGACGGGGCCATGCGCAGCAAGTGCGAGAAGATCTTGCCCTTGAGGTCGAACTCGACCTGCCGCCCAATGCTGAACAGCAATACCCGCGACCAGATCCGAATCAGGCCCATGACCGTGGCAAGACCGAGGATCGCTCCCACATAAAGCAAGATAGTCTCGTAGCGCGGCTTTTGGCCCAGGTCGTCGATGGCAACCTTGAGCAGCCAGGGGATCGCCACACCCATGGCGTTGGTAACCAACAAAGTCACAATCCCGAGGTTGAGCTTCCCACGATAGGGTTGCAAATAGCCGAACAGCTGGGTCAGAGACGAACTTGCCATTCACCTAGCTTATCGCAGCCTCAGGCTAGGATCGAAAGGGCCTATTCCCTGCACAACTATGACCCTGACGCGCACGATTGCCGAGATCAACACAAAAATTACCCGGGGCACTGTGCGGGTTCTCACCGTGAGTGAGCTAAAAATGGCTGTCCTCGAACGGGGCGTTCAGCAGGTGGCCCAGGAGGTAGATGTCATTACAACCGGGACCTTCGAGCCGATGGAATCCTCCGGCGTGATGATCAACCTCGGCCACACCGACCCACCCATACGCTGTCAGAAAGCCTGGCTCAATGACGTCGAAGCCTACTGCGGACTCGGAGCCGTCGATCTCTACCTGGGAGCATCCCAAAGCGCCGAGGGAGACAGCAACTATGGGGGCGGGCATGTGATCGCCGACCTGGTAGCGGGCAAATCCGTACGCCTGCGCGCACTTGGGCACCCGAACGACTGCTACCCGCGCCGGGAATTCGAGACGGTGATCACCAAGGACACTGTCAACCAGTGCTATCTGTACAACCCGCGCAACGTCTATCAAAATTTCATCGTCGGCGTGAACGGCGGGGAGCGTCCCCTTTACA
>JACMIX010000298.1 GCA_014380935.1 Gloeobacterales cyanobacterium ES-bin-141
ACTTGATGACGAGAGGCTGAGGGGGGAACCTACCGTTGCATTCGTCAACGGTGTCCCAGCAAGGGGCTCCTAACATAAACTCCTTTTCCAGGCATAGGACGCTTGTGACAGCTTTGAATTTCAGACTGTGAAAGGTAGGGTAGCGACTGGACTGCAAGTCGCCGCTCTGCGAAAACACTATGCCGACTGCACAAGCATTTTTCCACCAAAGTTACACTACGTCCTGATCTACATTCAGACAAATACCTTCTCCTGGCTCAATCCCCGGCAATGAGCTACAGACCACAGGCGATATGATGCTGGCGCATTGATGCTTCTGTTGGGATCAACCCTCGGAGAGATTGCGTGGGTCTGCGCTCAAAGGCCAAATCCAAAGCTGCAATAGGTGTGTCGAACCTTGCTTGTGAATTAGTAGTGATAGCAATTACATATCTCAACAAAGTTCAGGGGCAAACGTACAAAGGTAATCACGGAGCTGAATTTTCACGGCTGCGTTCGAATTGTTCAGCACGGCTGTTAGCTTGGAGCGATGCCAACTCGTACCTCGGCCAGGAATGCCCGCTCTGTTGCTCTGTCTGCTTTGGAGGCCATTGATGAAGGCGCGTACACTGCGATTGCCCTCGAACGTGCCCTGCATGAAAGTGGGTTGCCGGTTGTAGAACGTGCCCTTGCGACTGAAATCGTCTACGGCGTCACCCGCAGGCGGCTCACCCTCGACCGACTCATCGACCAGTTCGCCCTCAAGCCCGCCCGTCTGCACCCCCTGGCCCGCAACATTCTGCGTCTGGCCCTTTACCAGATACGCAATCTCGATCACGTTCCACCCTCGGCGGCAGTCAATACGGCCGTGGGGCTCGCGCGCCAGAAACGTCTGGGGAAACTCGCCGATTTTGTTAACGGGTTGTTGCGCACATATCTGCGTGCTGCTGAGCGGGGCGATCCCCTCGAGTTACCCACGGGGCCGGTCGAGCGGCTCAGTGTGCAACACAGCTTTCCACCCTGGCTTGTCGAACTGTGGCGCATTGAGGTGGGCGAGGACGAAGCGGCCCGGTTGTGCGAGTGGTTCAACCACCCCGCCCATCTCGACCTGCGGATCAACCTGCGGAGTGCGTCTACCGAAGCCGTCCGTCAGGCTCTAGCAGACCACGGGGTTGAGTCCCGAACGGTGGAGGGGATTCCCCAGAGTCTCAGGCTCACCTCTCCTCCCGGAGCCATCGAGCGCCTTCCGGGCTTTGAGGCCGGTCACTGGGTGATTCAGGAAGCCGGGGCACAACTGGTGGGCTGGCTTGTAGACCCACGGCCCGGTGAACGGGTGATCGATTGCTGCGCGGCACCGGGTGGTAAGACCACTCACCTGGCCGAATTGATGGACGATCGTGGCAGCATCCTCGCCTTCGACCGCAACGGTGGCAGGCTCGAACGCGTGGGTGAGAACCAGCGACGCCTGGGACTTACCTGTATCGAGAGCCGGAACGTCGATGTCACGTCCCCTCCTGCGGACCTTGGGCTTGCAGGTTGGGCAGACCGGGTACTGCTCGATGCACCCTGCTCGGGCCTGGGTACCTTGCACCGTCACCCGGATGGGCGTTGGCGCAAGAGCCCTGCGGACATTCCCGGGCTGGTCGGTCTCCAACAACAACTACTTGAGCAGGCAAGCGCGTGGGTGAGACCCGGCGGGGTACTCGTCTACGCCACCTGTACGCTGCACCCGGACGAAAATGAGGGCGTTGTGAACCGGTTCCTCACCACCCACCCCGGCTGGCAAAGTGAATTCCCATCTCTCGATTCACCCGCTGCCCCTTTCAGTGACGCGCGGGGCTACGTACGGTTGTGGCCGCACCGCCACGACCTGGACGGGTTTTTCATGGTGCGTCTGCGTCAGGTCTGATCAGACGCTCGCAGCCGTTCGGGTCAGCCGGTTGCGGTCGTGGGACGCATCGAAATCAATGATTGGTCCCTTGGGGACGATCCTGGTCGGGTTGATGTTGTTGTGGCTCTTGTAGTAGTGCCGCTTGATGTGGTCAAGGTTGCAGGTCTCGCGCACACCGGGTTGCTGGTAGAGGTCTTTGAGATAGTTCCAGAGATGGGGATAATCGACGATGCGGCGCAGGTTGCACTTGAAGTGTCCGTGGTAAACGGAGTCAAAGCGCAGCAGCGTTGTGAACATGCACCAGTCCGCCTCCGTGATGCGATCGCCGCACAGGTAACGCTGACGACCCAGTACACCTTCCCAGTAGTCGAGCGCCTCGAACAACTCGCTCACCGCTTCCTCGTAAGCTGCTTGAGTGGTGGCAAATCCCGAGCGGTAGACGCCGTTGTTAATCGGTTCGTAGATAGCATCTATGGCCGCATCGATATCGCTGCTCAGGTCTGTTGGCCAGAAATCGGCATCCGGCCTGGCAAACTCGACAAACTCCGTGTCGAACATGCGAATAATTTGGCGCGATTCGTTGTTAACGAGCGTGTTGGTCTGTTTGTCCCACAGCACCGGGACCGTCACCTTTCCCGAGTAGTCGGACTTGGCCTTTACATAAATCTCCCACAGGTATTGGGTACCATTGACAGTGTCAGGGATGCATCCGGGAGCATCGGAGAAGACCCAGCCGTTGTCGATAATCTCGGCGTCTACAACCGATAGAGAGATAGTCTCTTCAAGACCCTTGAGCTTGCGTAGAATCGCGGTTCGATGTGCCCAGGGACAGGCCCAGGATATGTACAGATGATAGCGTCCCGGCTCGGCCTTGAAACCACTTGAACCGTCCCGGGTTACTTGATTGCGAAAGGTTGTCGGCGTACGGTTGAACTTTCCCTCTTCGCTCCTATCCTTCTCCTGATTCGTCCACTTTCCATCAACCAGCATCCCCAGTCCCATCGTTTCTCCTTCTCAAGACAACCTTTTCATCGAGCTCCACTTTAAAAAAGTTTCAGCGTGTCTCCCTCTCCCCTGGGAGGATTTTGGAGAGTTTGACATATATAGGTACAATCAGGTTAAATTTTACCCGACTTCAGACTCTCACCATATGACAATCACTCCCGTACCCTCACAGCCGACTGTCGAACCGACGAGTCCCGAGGAGCCTTATCTGAAGCTTGAGGGAGGTTACCCCCTACGGGGAGAGGTGCCAATCAGCGGAGCCAAAAATTCTGCCCTGGCAATCATGGCGGGTGCTTTGCTCACAATGGACGGTTGCCGAATTAGCAATGTTCCTGACCTCGCGGATATCCGCATGATGAGTGAAATACTCGACGCGGTAGGGGTACGGGTAACGCCGGTGGGGCCGAACACCCTCGACATTGACGCACGTTTCCTGAGCGTGCATCGCGCTCCTTACGAACTGGTAAATCGTCTCAGGGCAAGCTTCTTCATTCTGGGACCAATCCTGGCCCGCCTGGGTATGGCACGCATTCACTTACCGGGCGGGTGCGCGATTGGGGCACGACCCGTAGATCTGCACGTGCGGGGGCTTGCCGCCCTCGGAGCCGAGGTCCACATCGAGCATGGTGTCGTCGAGGCCCGGGCTCGCAAACTGCGCGGTGCGCGTATTTATCTTGACTACCCGAGTGTCGGCGCAACCGAGACAATTATGATGGCCGCCACCCTGGCAGAAGGTGAGACGGTGATTGAGAACGCGGCTCAAGAACCCGAGGTTGCCGATCTGGCCAATTTCTGCCGGTCTATGGGTGCCTGCATCCGGGGTGCCGGGACCAAGACGATTGTTATCTGCGGTGTGCCGAGGCTGCACAGCACCGAGTACCAGGTGATCCCCGACCGAGTTGAGGCCGGGACGCTTCTCGCAGCGGCAGCTATTACACGCTCGATTCTCAGCCTCTCACCGGTGATCCCAGACCATATGGGTGCAGTGATCGCCAAGCTACGCGAGATGGGTGCACTCATCGACATCGTCGGCCCAAACCGTATCGAGATTCGCCCCGGGGGGACTCTGCGGGCAGTGGACATCGAAACCCAGCCCTTCCCCGGTTTTCCGACCGATATGCAGGCGCAGTTCATGGCCATGCTCACCTTGTGTGAGGGAACGAGCATCATCTCGGAGACAGTCTTCGAGAACCGCCTGATGCACGTACCCGAGCTCAATCGACTCGGGGCAGACATTCGAGTACGCTCGGGACACGCGATTGTGCGCGGTGTACTCCGTCTTTCGGGTGCGCCGGTAGTCGCGTCGGATTTGCGGGCCTCGGCCGCCCTCGTCATCGCGGGGCTCGCCAGTCATGGAACCACCAGGATCGCCGGTCTGCATCACCTCGACCGGGGCTATGAGTCCCTTGAAGTCAAGTTGCAGCAGGTCGGTGCCCGTATTGAGCGGGTCGTGCCGAATGTACCGACCGGGTCACTTGTAGCTCAGTCTCTCTGATGCGGGCCGCGCTTGGAGCGGGAATTGCCCTGTGGTGTGTACTGGGATCACCTGTTGTAGCCCAGACTGAACCGCTTCTGCCTGCGCTTGAAGAGCCGCCCGTACCTACTCCTGAACCGGTCCCAGTTCAGAGTGCCGTTCTCAAGATCTCAGGCTATGCAGTCCTGACCTTGCGCAGCCCGGTGGGTGGTATCGAGCAACGGGTGCAGCGTGCCCTTGAGCGCTTCGAATATGCCGTGCAAACCGCCGCCGAGCCCCGCATAGATGTCCAGGTGAGCGGCAACGATAAGGGTGCGTTCTTGCTTGTCAATAGCCGGGGCATCCTGGATGTTACGGTTCAGGACGCTGCCGATAACGCTACGACTCGCGCGTTGCCCCTCGCAAAGCTCTGGGCCAGTCGTCTGCGGGCCGTGGTCAACCGGCCCGAAGTGCTCAAGGCCCTGTTTATGTTCAGCGGTCTACCCGAGCGCCTCGCTTACGCCAATAGCGAGTATGGTCGCGGTGAGAGTGCCGTACCTGACCGGGGACGCTTTACGACCGATGGGACGCGCATCACCGATACAGATGGGCAGAACCGGGTGATTTTCTGGGAGCAACGTACCCCCCAACCTCCCCCGACCATCTATCTACTCAACCGTTTCCGCCAGTTCGTTCCCTACATCCGTCTGTGAGCGTAGCCGATATCACTGTAGGATGAAGGCCTGATGTCTCATCGCAAGCAGGATGTGAGTATGGACTTTGACTACGACCTGTTGATCATTGGCTGTGGTGTGGGCGGCCACGGTGCTGCACTACATGCGGTCGCGGGTGGACTGAAAACTGCCGTGGTGGAAGCACGCGACATGGGTGGAACCTGTATCAATCGCGGCTGCATCCCCTCCAAGGCTTTGCTCGCGGCGGCAGGCCGTCTACGTATGCTGCGCCACAGCGATCATCTAGGTATTACGGTAGGCGAGATACACTTTGACCGTCAGAAGATTGCCGACCATGCCCACACTGTCGTAGACAAAATCCGTACAGACCTGACCAAGAGTCTGCAAAAACTGGGTGTGACGATCCTGCGGGGTCGTGCCCGCCTCAAGAGCAACCAGGCCATCAGTCTTGAATGCGAAGGCAACATGCAGGCGGTAACGGCCCGGGACATCGTGATTGCTACCGGCTCGACGCCCTTCGTGCCACCTGGCATCACCACGGATGGGGTATCCGTCTACACCTCCGATGAGGGGGTGCGCCTCGACCGTTTGCCTGAACACATTTGCATCATCGGTTCGGGGTACATCGGTCTCGAATTCTCAGATGTCTACACGGCTTTGGGAGTGCGGGTAACCATGATCGAGGCCCTCGACCAGCTCATGCCGGGTTTTGACCCGGACATCTCCCGCCTGGCTGCGCGCCTTCTGGTCAAGTCGCGCGATATCGACGCGAAGGTGGGAGTTCTGGCTAAAAAAATTACCCCCGGTACCCCGGCGACGATTGAGCTTGCGAACGGTGAGACCATCCATGCCGACGCCGTCCTGGTTGCCTGCGGACGCACCCCTGACACGCGTGAACTTGGCCTCGCGGAGGTTGGTATCGAAACCAGGCGGGGTTTCATTCCCGTCGATGAGCGCATGGCGACGGGCGTCGAGCATCTATGGGCAATTGGTGATGCTACCGGCAAAATGATGCTTGCCCACGCCGCGAGTGCCCAGGGAATCGTAGCAGTGGACAACATCCTCGGCAAAGAAACGTTCATGGACTACCGCTCGATCCCGGCAGCGGTTTTCACCCATCCCGAAATCGGCACAGTCGGGCTCACCGAACCCCAGGCAAAGGCAGAGGGATACTCGGTCGGGGTAGTCCGGACTTACTTTGGCGGCAATTCCAAGGCAATTGCCCAGGGTGATACCGAGGGCATGGCAAAGTTGGTCTACGACAAATCGAGCGCCGAGTTGCTTGGTTGTCATATTATCGGACCTGAAGCATCTTTGCTGGTGGCAGAGGCGGCTCTGGCGATCGCCAATCGCGCTAAGATCGATCGACTCGCCCGCCTGGTCCATACTCATCCAACACTCACCGAGATACTCGACGAGGGTTACAAGCGGGCCGCAGCCGTTTTCTGAGCGCTTATGAGGAAACCTGCCCATGGCCGAACTTGACTTGAGCGCACCCAGCACCCGTTTTCTTCAAAAACTTATTCGAGAGCGTACTCCAGTCGAGATCAAACTGCACAATGGCGATATTTTGAGCGGCCTGCTGCGTTGGCAGGATGCAGAATGCCTTGCGGTTGAGACGCAGCTTGGCGAGATGATTCTCTGGCGGACGGCTGTCACTTACATTCGACAAACCAGCTGATGCCCCGTTCCAAGCTCGAACGAGGCATCAGACCTCAACGTGGGCCGTGCATCTGCCAGTCGAGGTTGGTCACAGTGGGTAGAGTGACAGTCGAGACAAAGCTCGTCCCGTTCATCAACCAGGCAACGTTGGCACCCGTGGACTCGTTACGCCAGAGAATGTCCGGGCGGCCATCGCTGCTCAGGTCCCCAGTCGCACGTATCTGCCAGTCGAGGTTGGTCACAGTGGGTAGGGTGACAGTCGAGACAAAACTTGTCCCGTTCATCAACCAGACAACGTTGGCACCCGTAGACTCATTACGCCAGAGAATATCCACCTTGCCGTCGCCGTTGAAGTCCGCGTTTCCAATGCTGCCGATTCGCCAGGCGAGATTGGTCACGGAGGGCAGAGCGACGGTCGAGACAAAGCTCGTCCCGTTCATCAGCCAGACGACATTGGCACCCGTGGCGCTGTTGCGTCCGACGA
>JACMIX010000299.1 GCA_014380935.1 Gloeobacterales cyanobacterium ES-bin-141
CGTTCGCCGAAGCGATGCTGACCTTGTAACCATCGGCCGAATTGGATTTGACAGTTACCGTCCCGATATTCTGGCTGGTGATGCCTCCGAAGTCTGCACTGGGGAAATTGAAACTTGGAGTGCCAGTAATTGCAATTGTACGAATTTCCGGGTTGGTTGCAGTCATATTGACCGTATCGGCTTGGGCTAAGAAAGGCATTCCTACGGTGGCAATAGTTGCCAGAGCTGCGGAAGTAACAAGGTGACGAAAGGAAAGAGAAAACATGAATAGACTCCGTTTAAGGTGTTGTTTGTCGAGAACCTGCATGGGATCCAGGGGGTTGTTAACAGTTCAATATTTTCTTATTTTCTATTCAGCTTCTAAACCAACTGTTTGAAGTAACCCTCAAGGTCCTTAACCAGAATCTCCTTACACTTTGATAGTACGCAATTTATACTTTGATCCTCTCAGTAGATTCTCTGCCTTTGCCTCAAGTTTGGATAAGCTCTAAATAAAGCTTTTGTATTGTGTAATTTGTTTCGATTGTTGAGTGATGCAGTTTTTTAGTGCATTGTTGTCTGGTATCGGTTTCAGCTTCGCTACTTGTCAGAAAACAGGGAAGTTGTCTACGTGTATATCCGGAGACATCCAGCCAGGGTAGGTGTTCAATCCAACCCCTGTTCCCGGGCGAAGAGTGCTGCCTGGGTACGGTCGCGCAGGTTCAGGCGCGTCAAGATGTTGGTGATGTGGTTTTTGACGGTTCCCTCGGAGATGAGCAGGGCTTCGCCGATTTCGCGGTTGCTGGCTCCGCGGGTGAGCAGCCTCAATACGTCAAGCTCGCGGGGAGTGAGGGTCTGAAGTGCTCTAGAGGGGGCGGGGGCGATGACCGGTCGTGCGAGGCCGGTAAAGACCCGCTGGGCAATACTGGGGCCTAGCTGGCCGTGGCCCTTGGCAACCGCCTTGATGGCAGCTGTCAACTCCTCAGAGGGTGTGTCCTTGAGGAGATAACCGGTCGCCCCGGCCTTGAGCGCCTCGAAGATGTACTCGTCATCGTCAAAGGTAGTCAAGATCAAGACCCGTATGTCGGCGAACGCCCGGCAAATGTGCCGCGTCGCGCTCACGCCATCCATCTCGGCCATGCGCACGTCCATCAAAATGACCTCCGGTGCGAGATACCCGGCCATCTCGATTGCCTCCTGGCCGTTGCTTGCCAGACCCACAATTACAAGGCCTTCCTCGATCTCAAGTAGTGCCTTGAGCCCTTCGCGCACCAGATGCTGGTCATCGACAATCAATACCCGTACAGGCTCTGCGTTCATCACTCGTGCGGCCCGACCTGAACTGGGAGCCAGACCTGCAACCGGCAACCCTCGCCTGGTATGGTCTCGATACTGGTAGTGCCCGCGAGTGCGTGAACACGCTCCCTGATACTCCAAAGGCCGTATCCACCCAGTTTTTGGGCCGCATCAAAGCCTACACCGTCGTCTTTGAGTACCATCTGCCAGCCTCCCTCCACTGGTAGCAGGCTCAACCACACCCGCTGGGCGTGACTGTGCCTCGCGACGTTGGTCAAGCCCTCCTGGGCAATGCGAAAGAGGGCATCACTCTGAGCAGGGGTCAAATTGGGTGCGGGATGGTTTTGCAAGACTACGGGGATCGTCGTCGTCTGCTCGAACTCACCCGCAAGGCGTAACAATGCCTCACCGAGCGGCTGCCCCTCGGGCACAGGACGCAGTGCCCGTACTGAATGGCGAACCTCTTTGAGTGCCTCGCTGCCCAACCGCTTTGCCTGAGCCAGGGCATGGTGCGAACGCTCAGGATCACGCCCCGCCAGTTTGAGGGATGCTTCGAGCTGCACATTGAGAGCAGTCAAACAGTGACCCAGCGAGTCGTGGATCTCGCGGGCAATACGGTTACGCTCCTGGGCAGTTGCGAGTTCCTCCGCCTGACGTGCCCCTGCCACCAGAAGCTGGTTGGCCTCCGCCAGTTCGGCTGCGAGCTTCTCGGCCCGCAGCCGGATGGTGCGCTCGGCCGCGAGTGCATCTACCACTGCGAGTGCCCCCGCCACCCCGACCAGCACGACGAGTGTACCGTTGAAGACCACGGTGCTGACTGTCAGGGGTGCCGGGACTTCCAACCAGCCAAAATGACTGGCCAGCAACACATTCGCCAAAAATGTGGACAAAATTAGAACGCTTGTCCACAGTAGGCCTTGTCTACCAAGTAAAAAGCGGCTTTTGAGGGCGATAGCCACGTAGAGAAAGACCGACATCAGGGGTCGGAACAGGCTCACCGCTGCAAAGGCCAGGGTGATCGAGGCCAGCAAGTAAAGCACCCTCAGACCGTTGTGCGCCTTTACGGGTGGACGAGATAGGACCGCGAGCCCGCCAATGGTCAAAACTGTCAACCCGGTCGTCCAGATCGTCCAGGGCAGGCGCGGCGAGACCAGTTGGGCAACAGACACCGCACCGAGCAAAGCCCATTCCACCCCCAAAAATAAGCTCGGGTATGGGATAATAATTGCCGGGCACCCGGCAAGCCATTTTTTGAGCGATGTGAGCCGAGCCTGCATAACTTCAGAGTAAGTCACTGTATAAACGGTTTGAGGGACAATCCGCGTTGGAAGTCCCGGCCAATTCTGTGAAACTTTTGTTTATGTACGTCCCGGAACATACAAGCTTTTACTATTCCTGCTATGTTTCGAACCAGCATAGACAAAATACTACCTATTTCATCACCCCAGATTCTCAGCGAGGCTCATGATGGTTACGCAGACCAAGTTCTCAGGTAATCCGGGTAGACCTCCGGCACCCTCGGCCCAAATTGTCCATGGCAAGAAAAATCTAAAACTGATCGAAGTCAACTATCGTCGTAACACCGATTCCAACTTCACAGAGCAGATGGAGACTTTGCAAAAGTCTTTTGTCTACGGTGAACAGAGCGATTCCTACTGGGTAGAGCCGGAGTTTTCACTCCTGTATGGCAGTCCCCTCTACGAAGAATGCTCTCCTTTCCAGAAAAGAGCCCTCAACCATCTCTACTGGGTCTGCTTCTACAACTACTCCATCGGCGGTGAAGTAAGCACGATGGTCTACAACCAGCTCACCTGCGGCGCGTTCTATCCCCTGGGTGGCTACGAGACCCTGTGCCGCGAGCTTGATCTCGAGACCTCCCAAGAACGTGCTCACGTTGAGGCTTTCCGCAACGTCGGTCAGCAGACTGAGCTTGCTTTGATGGGTAAGACTGTCTTCGACCGCCCCATGCCCAACTACGTCGAGGCGGCTCTCACCCACCCTCAGCGCGGTGCGCGCCTGTTCGTACAAAACTTCCCAGCTCAGTATTATGCATCGAGCATGGGCACTTCGCCCTTCGTAGCCAGCCAGTACTACACCGTGCGCGGCCTACGCAACATTCAGCTCAAGGTCAAGGAGTATCGGCACTCCCAGTACTGTCAGGAGCTTGAGAAAAAAGGCGAGTTCGTCCCCTCCCCGGCGGCTATCTCGCACTACCACTACCTGGACGAGGCTTTCCACACGGCAACCTCACAACTCATCTCCCACGATCTATACAAGGATTTCCCGGTCCCCTCGGTCGCCGAGCAGTTCGCCGCCAACCTGGGTATCTACGGCGTGCAGCGCACGATCCAGACACTCTCGGGCGCAGTGCCCGGTATCTTCGCAGACGACGCCGATTATATGCCGCTCATCTGGCAGATGTTGCAGACACCTCTATTCGGGATGTCCGCACGCGAGGCGTGCGAGGCCGTTCAAAAGAACTTCTGCCACGAACACGACGGGTTTCACGTGGCAGCCAAGTACCACCAGCGTGCACTCTCGGACAACCTCAAGTACATTGAGGGCCTCGACTACCTGTGGCCGCTCAATCGCGAGTTGCGCCTGATGGGCTCGGCCACGATCGCCAAATCGCTCAAAAATAATGCCCTGTCCTTCAAGCGTTTCTCCCAAAGTGCGTCTCGGGCAGTGTAGGTACAGGAGCCGTATGGTCATGGTGACTATCCACTTCGAAGACGACCACTCGACCATCGAGGTTAAGGCCAACCAGAGCCTGACCGATATCTGCGATGAGTATCCCAACTCGTTGTTGTTCGGTTGCCGAGATGCTGCCTGCGGTACCTGCCTCATCGAGGTGACCAGCGGGATTGAAAACATCTCCCCGGTTACCGAGAACGAGCGGGACATGCTTGATGTCATGGCCGAGGACAACCCCAGGGCAAGACTTGCCTGTCAGTGCGTTGTGCTCGGCGACATCCGCATGCGGGCTCTGAAGTAGTCTCAGCGTCTGAGTTGACGGCGAAAACCGCTGAAATTCTGGTTGGCCTCGGGCAGATCGACTGCCTTGGCATTTTCCTCGACTACCCGGTCAACCCAATCGAGCAGGTCGCTCAGTTCAAAGGGCTTGGGGATGAACAGGTCTGCCCCGGCACTCAACACTTCCTCGCGGTCGGCGTTGGTGGCGGCCACGATGAGCAGGGTGTTTCTGAGTTCGGGCTGGCGGCGCAACTCCTGGCATAAAAAAGGACCGGCAGGCAAGTCCGAGGTAAACAAATCCAGAATAATTACCCGGGGAGGGTCTGTGACGGCGAGCTTGAAGGCCTCCTGCCCGGAACTGGTGACGGCAACCCGGTAGCTATGCATTTCCAGGGTAGTTTGCAGCAGATAGGCGAGGGCCGCGTCGGGTTCGACAACCAGGATGGGGTAGGGATAGCTGGGTGATTGCCAGTATTGGGAGGTATGGGATGTCTCAACCAGGTAATTGCATGTGGCAGGGGGAGCCATGAGATTGGCCTGGAGAACTGCGGAAAAGATCGCGGACAGTGAGCAATGTCGGTAGTTAGTCGATGTCACGATGCCGATATTTACCGCGACCAGGGGACAACGCCTGCCGATCCCGCGCCGGTCGGTCCCGACCAGGAAGCCGCGCTGGCGATCCTGGCGGGTATAGAAGCTCATGCTCAGCTCTTCCCATTTCTGACAAATATCCCGGGCCAGTTCCTCGGCTCGATTGTCATCACAGAGGATCAAAAACTCCTGTCCACCCACCCGATACAGTCGATCGTTCGCCGTCAGACTGCTATGTATCGTCGCCGTCAGGGTACCAAGCAGTTGTTCGCCTGCAGCCCTACCGTAGAGCTGGTTGTAGAGCCGGAAGTGGCGCAGGTCGATGTAGAGCAAGGCCCAATCGCTACGCTGTTTGAACTGAGCCAGCAGGTCCACTTGCAGATAGGAATCGACAGACATCTGTACGCCGTCCTCGAGGTCCGACTCAGGCATGGGATTCCTCGACGGAGACAGGCTGGGTCAGAGGCTGAGCAGCAGGCAGGTAAAAAGTAAAAGTTGTGCCCAGGTCCAGCCGACTTTCGACGTGGATCGTGCCACCCAGACTCTCCACAAGCGATTTGGTAATGTATAGGCCCAGGCCAGTTCCTTCTTTCTCGCGGGTAAGCGGCGAATCAACGCGGCTGAAGCGGTTGAAGATCTGATCTAGATGATCTTCGGGAATGCCGATGCCCTGATCATGAATTGAAATCCACAACACGGCCGGGTCCTCGGGATCAACACGAGCATCGAGGCTCACTGTCGTCTGCTCGGGTGAGTATTTGAGCGCATTGTCGATCAGGTTGGTGAGAATCTGCTCAAGGCGGTCCTGGTCCGCCCAGACCTCCGGCAGACTCGGAGGCAGTCTCAAATCAAGTTCGTGTTTGCCAAACTTTTGCCACAGGCTTTCGACCACCCGATCAACCACCTCGGCGAGTTCCAGGCGCTGTGGTGTGTTCTTCAACTGACCTGATTGGATCTTGGAAACGGTGAGGATGTCCTCGACCAGACGCGTCAGACGGTCGGCCTGGTTTTTGATGATTTTGAGAAATCGCCGCTGTTGCGCTTCACTAAGCTTGGCGCGGGAGCGCAATAAAGTATCGACAAAACCTTTTATGCTCGTCAGGGGAGTTCGCAATTCGTGGGAGACCGTGGAGACAAAGTCTGCCTGTGCCCGGTCTAGATCCTGACGACTCTCCTGAGTGAAAGTCCAGATTCGGCCGTCAGAGTACTCGCGTGACTGAACCTGTAGACTCAACCATTGTTGCCGGGCCTGAAAAGGAATACTTCCCGGTTCACTCATTGGCTCAACCAGTTCCGGTACCCATCGGTAGAGAAATTCTCCTTCTGCATCGATCGCGGGAATACCGGTAAGGATAACCATGATCCGGTTCCATAAAACGACCTTGCCTTCCTGGTCAGCTACGACGATACCCAGTGGAAGGCCATCCAGAATTTCCCTTTGTGCAAACATTGGACCCGTCGAGTAGCACAGCCGTTTTCAAGCGCGTACGGAACTGAAGCTTCGTGACCTGGTGGGATACCTGCCTCGAGTCTCAAGTGTCCGGTTCCTCCAGTGTAACCACTCGTCAGACAGCAGGCTTTACTGAGCCGGTTCGGCCATTTGGGGGAGGCTGTATTCCTTAGGCACTTCCAGGCAGTAGCCTGCACCGTAGACCGTTTTGATGAACTGGGGATGACGGGGATCAGGCTCTAGCTTGGTGCGCAGGTGGCGGATGTGGACGCGGATGGTCTCGATATCATCGTCGGGATCATAACCCCAAACTTCTCTGAGGATCTCGCTTGGTGCGACTGTCTGGCCATGGCGCTGCAGCAGGCAATGCAGCAATTCGAATTCGAGGTGGGTAAGTTTGACGGTCTTACTGAACCAGACTGCCTCGAAGCGCTCCGGGATCAGCGTAATCGGTCCGAATGAGAGGATCTCGGAATGCTTTGCTGCTTGAGGAATGCGGTCGGTCCGGCGCAGGAGGGCACGTACGCGAGCGAGCAATTCTTCGAGTTCGAAGGGCTTGGTCAGATAGTCATCTGCACCGGCGTTGAAGCCCTCTACTTTGTCCTTGGTCTGGCTGAGAGCCGTCAGCATCAAAATGGGAATCTCGGATGTCCGCTCATCGCGGCGCAGACGCTGGCAGATCGTGAACCCGTCTACCTGGGGAAGCATCAGATCCAGAACGACAAGATCCGGGAGCAATTGTAAGGCCAGGGCCTGACCCTTGACGCCGTCCGGGGCCTCGGTCACCTCGTACCCTGACATCTCGAGGTTTACTGAAACAAGCTCCAGGATGGAGGGGTCATCATCAATTACCAGAATACGGGCCATCGCCAATCCTTTTTTGATTTTTCGATTAGCTGCTCGAATAGTTCTTCATCAAAATTTACGGAATTAAACTTAGTAACATACTACCCTCTTTTTGTGAGAGTATTCACTCATGGTATTAATCTCTGGCAGAACGGGTTATTGCAAGGCGATCAAAACCCATACTGAGCACGTGAGATAGTGCTTATGCATCTGTAGCGACTGGGCTGGCGAAGCGTACCTTACAATAATTTCCATGCATTTCATCATCCATGACTTTCAACCCGGTTGATGGTCCACTAAACACTGTTCTGGTGACAAGCGTCTCTGGCGCAGGCAAGACCGAAGCGACTCGAATCCTGGAAGACCTGGGTTTTCTGTGTCTGAACCATGTATCTCCGGGTCGTATTTCAACGAGAATCGCCGATTATGAGGCTGGAGAGCGTCTGGCACTGGTGCTTGAGTACCGTCCGGGGCGGAGCGACCCGCGTCATAGTCTCACAGAAGCCCACTTTGCCCTCAAAGAGGTGGGGCGTTTGCCCCTGCACCTGTTTCTCGATTGTGACGAGGAAGTACTACTCAGGCGTTATGCCCTCTCGCGCCGTCCCCATCCCTGGGCTGATGGTGAGGGGTTGCTCTCGGCTATCCGGCACGAGCGCCGGGTACTTGCCCCGGTACGGGACCTGGCTGATCTGTGCATCGACACGAGTGCTATGAGCGTGGCGCAGTTGCGGGGCCACATCGAGTCCGCCTACCGGGGCACAAAGCCCGACTTACCGGTTACACTCATGAGTTTCGGCTTCAAGTACGGCATTCCGACAGACGCTCAATTTGTGCTGGACATTCGCTTTCTGCCCAATCCCTACTACGACCTCGACCTGCGACCTCAGAGCGGTAAGGAGGTGGCTGTGCGCGACTATGTATTTGCAGGTAGGCAGGCACAGGAAACCTATAGCCACATCTTTGGTCTGTTGAAGTTTCTGCTGGTGCGATACCACGAGGATCGGCGCAGCCAGTTGCTCCTTGCCGTGGGCTGTACAGGAGGTCAACACCGGTCGGTGGCTTTTATCGAGCGCCTGAGTGTGGAGCTTACGGGACCTGGCTATCAGTTGTGTCCTGTTCACCGAGATCTAGAGCGTAACCGGCTGACGGTCGCACCTGCCTTGGAGGTCGTCGGGTGAGTATTAATGTACGCAAACGTACCCGGCAGATGGGTAAGTGGCTCTATCCGGGCATGCAGGTCAAGCGCTGGCTTGCCCTGGTGGCCGTGGGAACGGCGTTCATCAGCTTTGGACTGGCGATCTGGATTGACCTGCGTCCGGTCTTTTACAGCAGTCAGTTCCTGTGGGGCCTGATAAGTGCCCTCGCCCGCTCGGTCTCAAATGACATCAGCGGCCCGTTAGTCATCGCCGCGGGCATTGCGCTGATGACGCTCGGAATGCGTTTGGTGCTCGACTCGATTACAGAAGTTCTGGTTCCGGAGGGAGATGATGAGCTAGTCGAGAAGCTTTTTCGTCACCGCCGCCTCAGCCGGGGACCCAAGATTGTCGCTATCGGCGGTGGGACAGGTCTTTCAACCCTGCTACGCGGCCTCAAGCGCTACAGCTCCAATATCACCGCGGTTGTCACCGTCGCCGATGACGGCGGCAGTTCAGGCCGGTTGCGTCAGGAGTTTGGAGTTTTGCCCCCGGGGGATCTGCGCAACTGCCTCTCGGCTCTCGCCGATGAGGAGAAACTCCTGACCGAGTTGTTCCAGTACCGCTTCAAAATGGGTGAGGGCCTGGCCGGTCACTCCTTCGGCAATCTGTTTCTCACGGCCATGGCTGAGATTACGGGCGATCTCGAAAAAGGAGTCGAGGCGAGTTCTAAAGTGCTCGCCATTCGGGGGCGGGTGTTACCCGCGACACTCGATGACATGACGCTCTGGGCAGACCTTGATGACGGTCGCCACATCGAGGGGGAATCGAACATCTCCCACGCCGGAGGCAGTATCGCGCGCATCGGCTGCTCACCCGAGAGGCCAAGGGCCTTACCCCAGGTGGTTGCCGCCATCCGCGAGGCTGAGTTCATCATCATCGGGCCAGGCTCGCTCTACACGAGCGTGATCCCCAATCTGCTAGTGCCGGGGATCGTCGAGGCCCTGCGCACAAGTCGGGCTCCCAAGATCTATGTCTGCAATATCATGACCCAGCACGGTGAGACGGATGGGTATGTGGTTAGCGACCACATACAGGCCCTTGATCAGGCCGTGGGCAGCCGGATCTTCGATGCAGTCCTGGTCCAGAAAGAGCCTCCCAATCAGAATCTCGATCGCTACCGGGCCGAGCACTCGGAGCCAGTCGTGGTCGATCGTGAAAAACTCGTCTTGATGGGTCTACAGGTGGTACTTGCCAATGTTATGGAAGAGCGCGAGACTATTCGGCACAGCCCGCTCAAACTGTCCCGCGCCCTGGTCCGTTGGTACACCCGTAGTACAAACCTCAAGCAAACCCGCGCTTCTTGAGCCGGGCAACATTTCTTAAGTAATCACGTCATGTAGAACTTGGGTTACGCCCATGCCTCAGATTGGTAAGCTAGGAAGTTGTTACGTCCCAGGTGGGACACATCACGGTAGAAAACCATGCGCCAGCGAACCTTGCTGTTGCTCCTGGTGGCTCTGGTAGTCATCGGCTCAATCTTTATCGTTGCTACCCGACCAGCCATCCTGGGTCTCGATTTGCAGGGCGGCACACAGTTGACATTGCTCGCCAAGCCGACCGACAAGGTCAAAGAAATCAACCAGGACGTTCTCAAGGGTGTTCAGGCAGTCATCGAACAACGGGTCAACGGCCTGGGTGTCTCAGAGGCCGTCGTTCAACTCAAAGGCCAGGACCAGCTGCTTGTGCAACTGCCCGGTGTCAAGGACCCCGAGCGGGCTATCCGCATCCTGGGAGACACGGCCCTGCTTGAATTCAGAAAGCAGGTAGTTCCGGGTGGAGGTGAGACCGCTGCCGCTTTCATCAAATCGGACCTGACCGGGGCAGACCTCACCAACGCCAATCCCCAGCCTGTCCAGGGCAAGAACTGGGAGGTCTCGCTCGAATTTACACCTGTGGGGGGCGAAAAGTTTGCCCGCCTCACCGGTGAGTTAGGCGGTACGGGGCGCCAGTTGGGCATCTTCCTCGACGACAAGCTAGTGAGCGCTCCCTCGGTGGGGGCAGAGTTTGCCGGACGGGGAATTACGGGTGGCCGGGCAGTCATTACCGGTACCTTCACCGCTCAGGAAGCCTCGGAACTGTCAATCAAACTCAAAGCCGGTGCCCTGCCGGTGCCGGTTGAAGTCATCGAGAACCGCACCGTGGGTGCAACGCTCGGGGCTGACTCCATACAGCAGAGTCTCTACGCGGGCATCGGTGGCACGATCCTTGTGTTGATCTTTATGATCGTCTACTACCGCCTGCCGGGAGCAGTCGCCGATATTGCCCTGATCATCTACGGGCTGAGTACCTTTGCCATCTTCAAGCTCATCCCGGTCACGCTCACCCTGCCGGGGATCGCCGGTTTCATCCTTTCGATCGGCATGGCGGTGGACGCGAACGTGCTCATCTTCGAACGTACCAAAGAGGAACTGCGGGCCGGAAAGCAGTTGTTTACCGCGGTTGAGGCCGGTTTCCAACGTGCCTTCTCGAGTATTCTTGACAGCCATGTCACCTCTCTCATCTCCTGTGCTGTCCTTTTTTGGCTGGGTACGGGATTGGTCAAGGGGTTTGCCCTGACCCTCGCCATCGGTCTATTGGTCAACCTGTTTACTGCGATCACCTGTTCGCGGACCCTATTGCTTACGATGTTGAACTTTCCCGGCCTACGTAAGCCCTCCTTATTCGGGGTTACCGACGTACCTACCAAGGCTCGCGCATGAAAATTGAAGTTGCCCAGAGCAAGTACAAGTGGTTTGCCCTTTCCGGTTCAGTCATCGGTATCGGTCTGATTGCGATGGTGATCTCGATGTTCACCTTTGGCAGTCCAATCAAGCTGGGACTCGATTTCACAGGTGGGACACTTATACAACTAAATTTTCCCAAGGCACCCGAGGAGAGCAAAGTCCGCTCTGCCATCAGCGCTGAGAACCTGCCCGGTACGGTCATCCAGAAAGTTGGCGATGGGGGTATCGCCATTCGAACCAAGCGACTCAGCGAGGACGAGCGACTCAAGCTCCAGGGCAAGCTCAAATCCGAGCTTGGGTCTTTCACCGTTGAACGGGTCGAGAGTGTCGGGCCGATCCTTGGTCAGGAGTTGCTCGTCAACGGCCTGCTGGCCCTCGCGGTCTCCCTCGCGGGTATTCTTATTTACCTGGCTTTTCGCTTTCAGCTCGACTACGCCGTGTGTGCCTCACTGGCGATGTTCCATGACGTCTTGATCATGATGGGGGTCTTCTCCATCCTGGGTCTGGTCTTCGGCACCGAGGTCGATGCGCTCTTCGTGGTTGCGATGCTGACCATCATTGGTTTCTCGGTGCAGGACACGGTGGTCGTCTACGACCGTGTCCGTGAGAATCTCCAGTTCATCAGCCGCAAGAAACCGTTTGCTGAAATCGTCAACGATTCGGTCAACCAGACCCTGGCGCGCTCGATCAACACAACCGTCACTGTGCTGCTGGTGCTGGTACCGTTGTACATCTTCGGCGGCACGACCCTGCGCGACTTCGCCTTTGCCCTGATTGTCGGCTTTATCATCGGAGCCTATTCGAGCATCTTCACTGCCAGCGCGCTGCTGGTCTGGTGGCGTGAGCGCAATACCACGAGCACCCCGCCCTCCCAAAAGGCGAAAGCCTCCGCCTGATTTCCGGGGCGGTCCGCCGGGTCGTTCCTACGACTGCTCATCCTCTCTCCCTGCTTCCAACAGGGCCTGTGGCAGGGTCGCAAGCTCCGGTGCAAAACGCCCGATGAGGAGCGAGGCCTGAACCGAGTTGACGTAGAGCAGATCTGCCGCCTGGGCTGCGGTCCAGCCGGGGGTTCCGACCAGCTCCTGACCATCCACCAGGGCAATACCATCGAAGGCTCCCAGGGAGAAGGCGACGCGCTCATCGCTAGGGGTAAAGGGAATTGGAGCCCGGCCCTGGGACTCAGCGACGAGATTGAGTGCTACAGCCTCCGCTGCTCGGACGGCTAGTTGGGTATTGGGTGCAAAGCTCTGCTGTGTCCGCGGGTTGAAAGGTTGAATGATATCCCCGACTGCATAGGTACGCGGGTGCTCAATCAGGCGGCAAAATGAATCTACTTGCATGAACCCCTCGGGTGTACGCAGGCCCTCGGGCTCCTCCTCCAGCCGCACCGGGCGCGTGCCGCCCGCCCAGAAGAATGTTTGGGTAGCAAGTTCTGTCGCGCCGTCCGGTCCTGAAAGGACCAGGAGGTCCGGGCGGGCACGGCGGACTTGCGTATTCAGTTGAACAATCACCCGGTGACGAATCAACCAGCGCGTCACCCAGTCGGAGACCTCCACGCTCCAACCGGGTAGGAGCCTCTCGGAGCGCTGAACGAGATGGATCTGAATCGTCTCGGCCAGACTGCCGTAGCGCTTGCGCCAGCGGCGCGCCAGGTGAACCAGTTCGGCTGCAAGCGCGACACCTGTCATACCGCCGCCTACGATTACCCAGCGCAGAGATTCGCTCTCACACCGGTCGCGTTTAAAGTCTTCTTCGAGCCGCGACCAGGAGCCGAGAACCTGCTCAAGATCCTCAAGACTATAAAGAGGAAGACCGTGGCGCTCGACGCCCGGAATCGTGGGGTTGGACTCAGCCCCCATGGCAAGGACCAGCCGGTCAGCGCGGATAGCCTCCTGGTCGGTCTCGACTTCTATGGTGTCCGGGTCAAAGCGGATAGCCGAGGCACGCAGGTGCCGGACATTTGCAGGCAACAGGCGACCGAACGGCAGGCTCACATCGCGCAAAGCCATACGCTGGGCCGCAGCTGCTACTAGACGCGGTCGCAAGACGTGCTCAGGGCGCGGTTCGATGAGTGTAACCTGCAGGTTACGGGCTGCGAGGGACTGCACGACCCGTAACCCGGCGTACCCTCCGCCGATGACGACAATCTCCATGCCTGCAATCGCCTAAACCTTCTTTAATAGTGTGACCGATGGATTGCGTGGTTGAAGAACACATCCTCCAAGGTCTTTCAGGCAGACGCATAGATGGGTTGAAGAATTTCAAGCAATGCCATGTGAATCTCGGGTGTGCAGATGAGATAGTCGCCGCCCTCAACCGATGCCGGTGCACCCGTAAAATCAGTCGCCACGGCACCGCTCTCGCGGGCGAGTAGCAATCCGGCCGCCACGTCCCAGGGTTTGGGTCCCCGCGACCACCAACCCCCAAGCCGTCCCGCCGCAACATAGGTGCAGCCAATCGACGCGCATCCGAGCCTGCGGACCCCGAGGCAACAGGCGTCGAGTTGCCGCATGGCTTCGAGGTTGCGCTCACCGGCTAGGCTCGCAAGCGAGTAACCCGTCATCAGGAGGGCCGCATCGAGCGTGAGGGCGGGCCGCGCCCAGAGACGCCTCTCTCCTAACCAGGCACCCTCACCCCGTACCGCCCAGAACATCTCTGCTTGGGCAGGGGCGTAGACAACCCCTACCAACGGCTCACCCTGAAACACACAACCAATCGAGACAGTGTAGAGGGGGAGGCCACTGGCGTAGTTGGCCGTGCCGTCGAGCGGGTCCACCACCCAGCGGTAGGCAGCGTCGAGTTGTGCCTGACCGGTCTCTTCTCCCCAAAATCCATGTTCCGGGAAGGCATCGGCAAGACCGGAGCGGATCAGTTGCTCAGAGGCCGTGTCCGCCTTCGTGACGATGTCATCGAACGCCTGTTTGCGCGAGCGCTCCAGGTCCGTATTGACAAGCGAAAGCAGCAGTTCGCCACTCTGAGTTGCGAGTGTGCGAGCCACCCGCAGCAGTTCTGAAGTTGGGACTGGGCGCATACGGTTTTGACCGGTACTTCAACGTAAACTTAGCGCGTCTTCGCAGGGATGATGCTCATTTTTCGACAAACGTCAATTCAAGCAGATCCGCCTGGAAAACAACCCGCCGGTTGCGTTGCAGCACCAGGTCGCTGAGCGATACTTCCATACGGTCATTGATGACCACGCGGTCGTTCTCGTTGCGCGAGCCCTGCGAGTTTTCCACGAGCCACTCAGTCAGGTTGCCGCGAAAACCGTTGTCGCGGGCTTTCAAGTAGTCTGTGCCGCGCCGGAAGAGTTTGGGTAAAATCAACTGTCCACCCGGCCCGATGTCGTCCCGGTCCTCCAGCACAAATTCAGCCGTGGTGTCTTCTGCCCAGACGCCGCGATTGTCCGCCCGAGCCTCGGAGGCTACCTCACGGAACAGTTGTCGATGACTCTTGGGTGTGGAGGTGTAGACGGTGTAATAGGCGGCACCGCTCTCAAGCTGCCGGACGTTAAGCGTCCTGCGCAGGAGTGCCTCATCTACCCGTACCCAGTCGTCCTCGAACCGCTCGGCATCCTCGGCCAGCAGCACGTACGATACAGGGCGGCCATTTGTTTCGGCTGCCTGGGAGAGGATCGTTCCCGGCACCATTTCGGGATCGGACGCTTCTACCTGGTTGCCCGTGAACTCGATGTTCTCGAAGCCGATCAGCTCCAGCAACTGGTCGCGGGCCTCCCTCCCCAGGGGCTGACCGGTGCCGAAGCTTATCTCAGGCGTATCGATCGCTTCAAAGCGCAACTGGACGCTGCCGTCACGGGAGGGCCGGATGCGGTAGGCGCGCTTGAGGTCGTCGAAACGTTCGGGCTCATCGGCAATAAACCGCACCGAGTCTCCGTCGGGTTGCTTGCCGATGATGATGAAATTGCCGGGAATAGCACGGTAGTACAGTGATGCCATGGGTAAACTCCAGAGTGAGCGTCCGTCTCATCGTAGGGAGGAAACGAACGCTCGATGCAGACAGCATTTTTACTTGAGGGCACGATTGAGGGGCTTGCCCTGTACGGTAGTGGCAGGTTCGACATTGAGTAGCCTGAGAATAGTCGGGGCCACATCGATATTACGAACCTGTACGAAGTCCACCCCGGCGCGGATGTTCGGTCCGGCGGCATAGA